>JBFGLA010000138.1:0-7298 GCA_041576355.1 Burkholderiales bacterium | reverse complement strand
GGCGCTTGACGCAACGGCAGCGAACGCCCGCAGCAACGGCGTCGAGGTTCGCGTCGCGACACCGCGCGCGCTTGCGGCGGGCGACTACGACGTGGTCGTGGCCAATATCCTCGCTCATCCGCTCATTGAGTTAGCGCCGCAGCTCATCGCTCGCACGCGACGCCTCGGCCGCATCGCGCTCTCGGGCATCCTCGAAAGTCAGGTTGACGACGTGATCGCCGCATACGCCCCGGAAGGGGCGCTGGCGATCGCCGACACTGCCGAAGGCTGGGCGCTGCTCGAAGGCCGCCGGCGCCCGGTCACCGCCGCGGGCGCACCGCGATGACCTTCGTCACGCGCTGCCCGCACTGCGGCACGGGGTTTCGCGTCGAGCCCGCGCAACTCGCTGCGCGCGAGGGCAAAGTCCGCTGCGGCTACTGCCTGGAGGTATTCGACGGCGCCGAATGTCTCGTCGATAAGGGAGCGGCATCCGAAACTCCTGCGCGCGATGACGCGCTCGTGAGCAAGGCCGTGCCGAGCACCCCGCCGACGCGCGCGACTCCGGCCGAACCCGACAGGGTGGAGGTGCCGCCCTTTCTCGCGCCGGAAAAACCGCGCCACCGCTACACGCTGCTGTGGGGATTTCTTGCGCTCCTCGCGCTCGTCCCGCTGGCCGGGCAAGTCGTCTACCGCTACCGCACCGAGATCGCGACGCTCTTTCCCGAGTCGCGTGCGCACCTGGTCGCGGCCTGCGCGGCGATCGGCTGCGAAGTGCGGCTGCCGCGCCGCCCGGATCTGCTCAGCATCGAGTCTTCCGACCTGCAGGCAGATCCGCGGCGAGAGAGCGTTCTGCGCCTGAGTGCGCTATTGCGAAACCGCGCGCCGTTCCCTCAGGAACCCCCGTCGGTCGAACTGACCCTCACCGATGAGAATGATCGCGCCGTGCTGCGCCGCGTCCTGACGCCGCTCGAATATCTCGGCGCGCGCCGCGCGGCAGAGATTGCCGCGCAGGGCATACCGGCACGGGCCGAGGTCGCCGTGCTGGTCTATTTCGACGCCACCCGGGTGCGTGCTACAGGATATCGGCTGTATCTTTTCCATCCGGGCTAGAAAGGATTCCCTTGCGAATACTCGTCACCGGCTCGATCGCCTACGACACCATCATGGTGTTCCCCGATCGATTCAAGAACCACCTGCTCCCCGAGCAGCTGCACATCCTCAACGTGTGCTTCCTCACGCCTGAAATGCGGCGCGAGTACGGCGGCACCGCGGGCAACATCGGCTACAACCTGAAGCTCCTCGGCGAGGAGCCGCTGGTGATGGCCGCCGTGGGAGACGATATCCAGCCCTACGTCGCGCGGCTCGAGCGCCTCGGCATCGGGACGACTCTGCTCAAGCGCATTCGCGACCAGTTCACGGCGCAGGCGTTCATCACGACCGACCTGGACGACAACCAGATCACCGCGTTCCATCCGGGCGCGATGAATCATTCGCACGAGAATCGCATCGGCCCCGCGCTCGGCGTAAAGCTCGCGATCATCAGTCCGGACGGCAGGGAAGGCATGCTGCAGCACGCGCGCCAGTGCGAGGAAGTCGGGATTTCGATGATGTTCGACCCCGGCCAGGGGCTGCCGATGTTCTCGCCCGACGAGCTAGCCGATTTCATCCGCCAGGCCGACTACCTCGCGGTGAACGATTACGAAGGCAAGCTCCTCGAGGACAAGACCGGGCGCAAGCTGGAAGAGCTGGCGCGCGAACTGCGGGCCCTCGTCGTAACCCTGGGCGCACGCGGCTCGATCGTGTACACGGACGGTGAGCAGCACGAGATTCCCTGCGTTCCCGCCGAGCGGGTCGCCGATCCGACCGGGTGCGGAGACGCTTATCGCGCGGGACTGCTATACGGCATCGCCGAAGGCTGGGACTGGCCGAGCTCCGGGCAGCTCGCTTCGGTGATGGGCGCGATCAAGATCGCGCACCGCGGCGCGCAAAACCACGCGCCGACACGCGACGAGATCGAAGCGCGATTCAAGAGCGCGTTCGGCTACTCGCCGTGGCGGCGCTGAGGCGCTGAACTAAGTCAGCTTTTCTCGGATCTTCGCCGCGTACGCTTCGAGCTTCTCGCGCGGCGGATTCTTCACCGGCCAGGTGAGCGCCATGCCGTCGTTCTCGTGCCGCGGCAGAAGGTGGACGTGGAAGTGGAACACCGTCTGTCCGGCCGCCTTGCCGTTCGCCTGGTAAACGGAGAGCCCCTCGGGCGCGAACGCGTCCCGAATCGCGCGCGCGACGCGGGCGCAGGTCCGAGCCACCGCGGCAGCCTGGACATCTTGCAGCGCATAGAGGTTCTCGGCATGCGCCTTGAGCGCGACGAGCACGTGCCCCGGGTTCACCTGCCCGATGTCCATGAAGGCGAGCGTATGCTCGTCCTCGTGCACAACGGTGGCGGGAATCTGCTTCGCGACGATCTTGCAGAACACACAGTCGGTCATCTTCGTCTCCCTGATTACTCTGCACCGATAGGCTGGTAACCCTTGCAGGGCACCTGAACGAGCGCGCGGTCTTCGAGCCGCAGTGCGGCAAGCGAGCCGCCCCAGACGCAGCCCGTATCGAGCGCCGCCAGCCGATTCGTGAGCTTCAGCCCCAATGCGGACCAATGGCCGCAGACGATCGTCGTTCGCTCATCGGCCGGGCGCGTCTCGAACCACGGCAGAAAGCCCGCAGGCGCCTCGGCACCCTTGGCGTGAAACTCCATCACGCCCTCGCGCGAGCAGAAGCGCATTCGCGTCATAGCGTTGACGATGACCCGCAGCCGGTCCCAGCCGCCTAGGGCTTCTTCCCACGCGGCCGGCTTGCTGCCGTACAAGTGGGCGAGAAAATCCCGATAGCCCGGCGAGCGCAGCGCAGCCTCCACCTCGCGTGCGAGCTTGAGCGATTTCGCGATCGCCCACTGTGGCAGCAACCCCGCGTGCACGAGGGCGTAGCCGCCTTCGAGGTGCATCATGCGGCGCGTGCGCAGCCAGTCGACGAGCTCCTTTGCGTCCGGCGCGGCGAGCACGGCACCGAGCGTGTCGTCGGCACGCCGCTTCGCGAACCCTTCATGCAGGCATACCAGGTGTAAGTCGTGGTTGCCAAGGACGACGAGCGCGGATTCGCCCAAGCCGCGCACGAGGCGCAGCACCTCGAGCGACTTCGGGCCGCGGTTGACCAGATCGCCGACGAACCACAACCGGTCGCGCGCGCGATCGAAGTGGATCTTCGACAGCAGCTCTTCCAGCTCGTCGCAGCAGCCCTGTACGTCGCCGATCGCGTAGGTCGACATGTCTGAATGTGCGCGCCCCAGGCCGAGGCGGCTGGGAGGGCGTTACTCTACGCAAAAAATCAGAGCCCGGCGTCCAGCCGCCGGTACTGAATCGCCTCGGCGACGTGCGAGGCGGAGATCGTCTCCGCTCCTGCCAGATCCGCCGCGGTCCGTGCCACGCGCAGCACGCGGTGATACGCCCGCGCGGAGAGATTGAGCCGCGCGATCGCCTGCCTAAGCAGCTGCTCTGCGCCCATCTCGGCCGCGCAGTAGCGCTCGGTCTCGCGCGGCGCGAGCAGCGCGTTCGGCTTGCCCTGGCGCTCGAGCTGCCGCTCGCGCGCCGCGACAACGCGGTCGCGGATGGCGGCCGATGGCTCGCCTTGCCCCGCACCGGTAAGCTCGGACTCGCGCGGCGCTCCAGCCTCGATCTTGATGTCGATGCGATCGGCGAGCGGACCCGAGATGCGGCTGCGGTAGCGCGCGATGGCATCGGGCGTGCAGCGACACTTGCCCGACTCGTGTCCGAGCCAACCGCATGGGCAGGGATTCATCGCGGCGATTAGCTGGAAACGCGCCGGAAACTGGGCTTGCCGCGCGGCCCTGGATATCGAGATCGTTCCGGCTTCGAGCGGCTCGCGCAGCGCCTCGAGCACGGCGCGCTGAAACTCGGGCAGCTCATCGAGAAAGAGCACGCCATGGTGCGCGAGCGAGATCTCGCCCGGTCGCGGCGGGTTGCCGCCGCCGACGAGTGCGACGCCCGAAGCGCTGTGATGCGGGGCGCGGTAGGGCCGCTCGCCCCAGCGCGCGGCATCGAAGCCGGCGCTCGAGGCCGAATGGACTGAGGCCGACTCGAGCGCCTCGGCCTCCGTCAGCGGCGGAAGAATTCCGGGAAAGCGCGCCGCCAGCATCGATTTTCCGGTTCCCGGGGGCCCGATCATGAGCACGCTGTGGCCTCCCGCGGCGGCGACTTCGAGCGCCCGTTTGGCTTGCGCCTGACCCTTGACGTCGCGCAGATCCAGGCCGTTTCCGGCGCCATCCGCGCGCGCGGTACTGCAGTGCGCGGCAAGCGCGGACTCGCCCGCAAGGTGCGCGCACACTTCGAGCAGGCTGTTGGCCGGCAGGATGCGTGCGCTGGAGGCGAGCGCGGCCTGATCCGCGCTGGCAGCAGGCAAGACGAAGGCACGACCCGCCGCCCCCGCACCCAGCGCCATGGCGAGCGCGCCGCGCACTGGCCGCAGTTCGCCCGTAAGAGACAGCTCCCCGGCGAATTCGTGGCCCTCGAGTGCCCGTGCCGGCACCTGGCCGCTCGCGGAAAGGATTCCGAGCGCGATCGGGAGGTCGAATCGGCTCGAGTCCTTGGGCAGATCAGCCGGAGCGAGATTGACCGTGATGCGCCGCGCGGGAAACTCGAAGCGGGCGTGGTTGAGCGCCGCGCGCACCCGGTCTTTCGCCTCCCGCACCTCGGCCTCCGGCAGGCCGACGATGTTGAACGCGGGCAGCCCCGGCCCGAGATGGACTTCCACGGTGACTTCGGGCGCCTCGACTCCGGTTAGCGCCCGGCTCGCCACCACTGCGAGCGGCATGTTCTATCCCCTTCCCTGGGATAGAACGCGGGCGGGACGGGGCCGGTTTACGGGGGCGTGCCTGGCCGGCGGCGCGCCTCCAGTTCGGCGACGCGGGCTTCCAGCTCGGCGAGCTTGGCCTGCGCGCGCTCAAGGATTTTTCGCTGCACGTCGAAGTCTTCGCGCGCGACCAGATCGAAGCGGTCGAAGAACGCGAGCACGAGCGCGCGCAGGTTCTTCTCGATGTCCTGGGCAGGGCTGGCGCGCACGGCTTGCGCGATTCGATCTCCCAGCTCGTCCAGCAGGTGCTTGTCCATGGATATGCAGCCTTTGATTACTACGAAAAAGTGTAGCACGCGCACCGCACCGGAATCGGGCGCGGGACTGGACGCGCGCCCTAATAGAGTGCGTGCCCTTCCACCGCAGACCCGCGTGGTCGCTTCCTGCGTCCCGGCGAGTAGCTGGCACAGGAGATGCTAAGGATGAGAGTCGATTTCTTCACTTCAATATCGGAGTTCACCATGCGCAAGATTCTCTATTCAACCGTTGTCGCAGCCGCGACCTGTGCCCCCGGGCTCGTCAGCGCCCAGGCTTCGTCGCCTCATAGCTTGAGCGGAAACATGGCCATCGTCAGCGACTACCGGTTCCGCGGCATCTCGCAGACGTTCAGGCAGCCCGCGATCCAGGGCGGCATCGATTACTCGCACTCGAGCGGCGCCTATTTCGGGACCTGGGATTCGAGCGTGAGCGGTCTCACTTATGCCGACTCGGCCGGAATCGAGATGGACTTCTACGGCGGCTGGAAGGGCGAAGTGGCCAAGGACGTGAGCCTCGACGTCGGCCTGCTCCAGTACTACTACCCGAACGCGCGCATCGTAAGCGGAACCGGTACCGAAACGAAGTACGACACGCTCGAGCTATATGTCGGCGCCTCGTATAAGTGGATCACCCTGAAGTATTCGCACACGCTCACTGACTATTTCGGCTTCAAGACCGAAACGATGGGCGGCGCGTGCAATCGCGACGGCGTCGACTGCTATGCCGCGGACCCCGGCAACTCCAAGGGCTCGGGCTATATCGACCTCAGCGTGAGCTACGAAGTCGTGCCCAAGCTGACGCTCGCGGCGCACGTCGGAATGCAGAAGGTGAAGAACTTCGAAAAGCACGATTACACCGACTACAAGCTCGGCCTCACCTACGACATGCAAGGCTGGGCGCTCGGCGCCGCGGTCATCGGCACCAATGCCGACGAGAAGTGGTACTTCCTCACTGACGGTCGCAATCGCACCAAGGAAATCGGCAAGGCCGGCTTGGTGGTGTCGGTCAGCAAGACGTTCTAGATCAGCGGCGCGGAACGGCGCGAGCCGCCCCTGCGCCAAGGAGCCCATATGAAATTCGTTGTCGCAATCATCAAGCCGTTCAAGCTCGACGAGGTCAGAGAGGCATTGTCGGCGATCGGCGTGCAAGGCATCACCGTCACCGAGGTGAAGGGATTCGGCAGGCAAAAGGGCCATACCGAGCTTTACCGCGGCGCCGAGTACGTGGTCGATTTCCTGCCCAAGGTCAAGGTGGAGGCCGCGATCCCGACGACGCTGCTCGATCAGGCGATCGAGGCGATCGAAAAGGCCGCGAACACCGGGAAGATCGGCGACGGCAAGATCTTCGTTTTCGATCTGGAAAAAGTCATTCGTATCCGCACCGGCGAAACCGACGCGGCTGCGCTATAGGGAGATATCCATGAAGAAGCTGCTCGCAATCCTCGGGCTCGCCGCGTCGCTCGCGCTCTCTGGAGCCGCGCTCGCGCAGGACAAGCCCGCGACCGAGGCCGCACCGGCTGTCGCGGCAACCGCGGCCGCCGCACCCGCAGCGGCGCCGGCCCCCAAGATCGACAAGGGCGACACGACGTGGATGATGATTTCCACCGCGCTCGTCATCCTGATGACCATACCGGGACTGGCGCTGTTCTACGGCGGCATGGTGCGCGCCAAGAACACGCTCTCGGTGCTGATGCAGGTGTTCGTGACCTTCTGTCTGATAGCGGTCGTATGGATGGTGTACGGCTATTCGCTCGCCTTCACCGGAGGGAATGCGTTCTTCGGCGGGTTTTCCAAGATGTTCCTGTCCGGAGTGACGCCCGATTCGCTCGGCGCCACTTTCTCGAAAGGAGTCGCGATTCCCGAGCTGATATTCGTCGCGTTTCAGCTTACGTTCGCCGCGATCACTTGCGGGCTCATCGTCGGCTCGTTCGCCGAGCGCATCAAGTTCTCGGCCGCGCTGGTGTTCGCGGTGCTGTGGTTCACGTTCTCGTACGCGCCGATCGCGCACATGGTCTGGTACTGGGACGGCCCGGATGCGATCACCGATGCGAAGAGCCTGGAGACGGTCACCGCGGCGGCAGGCTGGCTGTGGCAAAAGGGCGCGCTCGACTTCGCCGGCGGCACGGTGGTGCACATCAACGCCGG
>JBFGLA010000137.1:0-7350 GCA_041576355.1 Burkholderiales bacterium | reverse complement strand
GGCGCGCCGGTTCGCGCGCTCGACCCAAGCGGTCGGCGGACGCGTAGAGACCGCCGATCGGCCGGGATCTTCGTGCAGGAATTCTCGGTCGCTGCGCCCTGCGCGCGCTTGCGCCCACCCGCGCGCGGTAAAATTCAAGGATCGCGTTTCCTCAACCGACCGCGAAGGAGGACGTCATGATGCATCGCGACGAGTATGTCCAGAAGCTGAAGGCGCAACTCGATCAGTGGAACACCGAGGTCAGGAAATGGGAGGAAAAGGCGAAGACGGCGCAGGCGGGCATGGCGGCGGAATACCAGAAGCAGCTCGAGTCCCTGCGCAGCCGGCGCGAGGAGGCCCTGTACCAAATGAAGCTGATGCAGAACGCATCGGCCGACGCCTGGTCGGACCTGATGCGCGGCACGGACGAAGCGTGGAAGAACATGCGCGAAGCCTTCGACAAGGCGCGCTCGCATTTCGACAAGAAGGGCGAGCCGAAGCAATAGGGGAATAACCGATGATCGAGATCGGCACGGTGGATCGGCGCACGCTCGTTTTCGGCGCAGTGGGATTGCTGGTGGCGGCTGCGGCCGCCGGGTGGTACCTCTACGGCGAGGAGCTGCTGTCCCCGGCGCCGCCCCCCGCGCCGCCGCCGGTGGCGAAGGCGCCGGCGAAGCCCGCGGTGGCGCCCGCGCCGGCGCCGAGCCCGGCGGCAAAGCCTGCGGCAGCGCCGGTCGCCGCCGACCCCGACGCGGTGGTCGCGGAAGTGATCGCGCGCTCGGGACTCGGCGCATTCGCTGAGCAGTTCCGCCAGGGCGCGCTCCAGGGCATGGAGGCGGCGCCGAACCGCCCGGTCAATCTTTCGGCGCAGGACGCGCAGGCCTACCGGGACGCGATCAACCGCGTGCTCGCGCCGACCAAGATCAACGAGCAGATCCGCGCCCAGATCCGCAAGAGCTACGACCCCGCCCCGTTCGCGCGCTTCGTCGAGCTGCTGCGGCAGCCGATCAACGAGAAGATGACAAAGATGGAAGCGGAGACGCCGACCCCGGACCAGATCCGGCAGTTCTTCGAGAAGCTGCGCTCGAATCCGCTGCCGCAGCAGCGCCAGGAGCTCATCCGGCGCCTCGACGCGGCAGGCCGCGCCTCGGAAATCGCGTCCGAAATCTCCGTGGTGGTGATTCGAGGGATGCTCGACGGCGCGGTCATTGCGCAACCGGGCGGCGAGGCGAAGGGCGGCGCGCCGGCGAACATGGAGGAGCAACTCGCCTCGATGCGCCGGGCCGTCCAGACGCAGACCCGGGCGCTCCTCGTCTACACCTACCGGAATGCGAGCGAAGCCGAGCTCAAGGACTACGCCGCGCTGCTCGAAAGCGAGACCGGACGCTGGGGCACGAAAATGCTCTCGAGCGCGGTGAAGACCGTGATCGACGGTGCCGCGCGCGAGCTGGGCGCGGAGATGGCGCGCATCGGCGCCGAGCAGCGTAAGGCGGCGAAGACGGTTGCCGAAAGCGCGCCTGCGGCGGAGAAGCTCGCCGCGGCGAGCGAGGAAGCGGGCGAAGCGGCCAAACCGGAAGCGGATAAACCGGAAGCGGCTAAGCCCGAGGCGGCCAAGCCGGAGCCGGCGCAGGCCGAAGCGCGCAAGCCCGCCGCGCCGGCCGCCGCGGCCGACCCCGACGCAGAGCCGACCGAGGAGGAACTGCGCGCGCGAGCGGCGGCGGAGGAAAGGCGCAGGGCGAGGCTGCCGCAGCTGTACGCGAAATACAACGACCTCATCACGGCGGTGACGATGCAGGACCGCGAGACGGCGAAGGAGCTGCTGGCCGACGGCAAGAACCCGGATGCGCGCGCATCGACCGGGCAAACGGCGCTGATGATCGCGGTGCAGCTGCGCGACATCGAGATGGCCACCCTGCTGCTTGCCAGGGGAGCAGACCCCAACTTGCGCGCAGGCGAGGGCGTGACCGCGATGCGACTCGCCAAGGAGCGCCGGGCGCCCGAGTTGGTAAGCCTGCTGGAGAGCCACGGCGCGAAGGAATGACGGGGTGACCGGGCCGGAAGAGTCCCGCTCGGGGCCGCTCACCGGGGTTCGCGTCCTCGAGCTGGGGAGCCTGGTCGCGGGCCCGTTTTGCGCCAAGACGCTGGCTGACTTCGGCGCCGAGGTGGTGAAGATCGAGCCGCCGGGGGACGGTGATCCGCTGCGGCGCTGGCGCCGCATGCGCAACGGCGTGTCGCTGTGGTGGCAGGTCCAGTCGAGAAACAAGAAATCGGTCGCCGTCGACCTGCGCCTCGCCGAAGGCCAGGAGATCGTGCGTAAGCTCGCGGCTCGCTCCGACATCGTGGTCGAGAACTTCCGCCCCGGCGCGCTCGAGAAGTGGAACCTCGGCTGGGAGCAGCTCTCGGCCGGAAATCCCCGGCTCGTGATGGTGCGAATCTCGGGCTACGGGCAGACCGGACCGTACAAGGACCGGCCCGGATTCGCCGCGATCGCCGAGGCGTTCGGGGGTTTTCGCTACGTGACAGGGTTTCCCGACCGGCCGCCCGCGCGGCCCAATCTGTCGATCGGCGACACGATCGCCTCGCTGCACGGGGCGATCGGCGCGCTGCTCGCGCTGCACCACGTGAAGAGCGGCGGTCCCGGGCAGGTGATCGACGTCGCGCTGTACGAGTCGATATTCAACTGCATGGAAAGCCTGCTCCCGGAGTACGACGCGCAAGGCTACGTGCGCGAGCGCTCGGGCTCGGCGCTCCCCGGCATCGCGCCCTCGAACATCTACCGCTGCGGCGACGGATCGTACGTTCTGATCGCGGGCAACGCGGACAGCCTGTACCGCAGGCTCATGACCGCGATCGAGCGCGCCGATCTGCGCGACGATCCCCAGCTCGCGAAGAACGACGGGCGCGCCGCCCAGATGGAGCGGATCGATCGCGCGATCGAGGGTTGGACCTCGCAGCGGACGCAGGCCGAGGTGCTCGAAGCGATGGAGAAGGCCGAGGTGCCCGCCGGCCGCATCTACAGCGCGGCGGACATCGCCGCCGATCCGCACTACGCGGCGCGGCGCATGATCGAGCGCGTGACGGCCGGCGACGGCGAGCCGCTCAGGATGCCCGGTGTCGTGCCCAAGCTCTCCGCCACGCCGGGGGACATCCGCACGCCCGCGCCCAGGCTGGGCGAGCACACCGAGGCCGCGCTGCGCGAGATCGGATACGGCGCGGCGGAAATCGAAGCGCTGCGCACGCAGGGAGTGATCGGGACATGATCGACCACATCGACCACATCGTGCTCACCACGCGCGACCTCGAGGCGTGCACGCGCTTCTACTGCGAGGTGCTCGGCATGCGGTTGGTCAAGTTCGAGACTCCCACCGAGACGCGCATCGCGTTCGCCTTCGGGCGCCAGAAGATCAACGTTCACGAGTGGGGCAGGGAGTTCGAGCCGCGCGCGCACGTCGCGGCGCCCGGAACGCTCGACCTGTGCTTCATCGCCTCGGTCCCGCTCGAGGACGTGATGCGCCGGCTGGAAGGCGCCGGGGTGCCGATCACCGAGGGTCCGGTGATGAAGACGGGCGCGGTGTCGAAGATCCGTTCGGTCTACGTGCGCGATCCGGACCTCAATCTGGTGGAGATCTCCACGCCGGCGTAGTTGCTGCGCCGCGACGCCGTTGACACGGATCAACGAACGGTGCGTCCCTCGCCTCACGCCGCCCGGCCGGTGGCAATCTGCACGTTTTATCCGCGCCCGACGTCGAACACATGCGCGTTTTCCTCATCAACCCGAAGCTGCCCGAGAGCTTCTGGAGCTTTCGCTGGGCGCTCGAAGAGGTGCTGCCCGGCAAGCGCGCGCTCAACCCGCCGCTCGGCCTTGCAACGGTTGCGGCGCTCTGCCCGCCGCACTGGGACGTGCGCATCGTCGACGAGAATGTCGAACCGTTGCCGCTCAATCCCGACGCGGACCTTGTCGGAATCTGCGGCATGGGCGTGCAGGCGCCCCGCCAGAAGCAGCTCCTGCGCTACTACCGCGGTGCGGGCTACGACACGGTCGCGGGCGGAAGCTACGCCTCGCTTTGCCCCGAGGAGTACCACGGCGTCGCCGACAGCGTCATCGCCGGCGAGGCGGAGTATGTCTGGCCGCGGTTCTGCGCCGACTACGAGCGCGGCGCGGCGCAGCCGCTCTACCGCGAGACCGGCAACGTCGACCTCGAGGATTCCCCGACGCCGCGCTTCGACTTGCTCAAGCTCGAGCGCTACGCCACGGCGACGCTGCAGCTCTCGCGCGGCTGCCCGTACCGGTGCGAGTTCTGCGACATCATCGTCATGTTCGGGCGGCGGCCGCGCTACAAGAGCGTGGCGCAGATCGAGCGCGAGCTCGACGCGCTGCGCGCACAAGGCGCGCGCAAGGTGTTCTTCGTCGACGACAACTTCATCGGCAACAAGGCGGTGGCGAAGGAGGTGCTGCCCTTTCTCGCCGGCT
Source organism: Burkholderiales bacterium (assembly GCA_041576355.1). GTDB lineage: Bacteria > Pseudomonadota > Gammaproteobacteria > Burkholderiales > SG8-39 > JAOUFA01. The sequence goes on along the minus strand of JBFGLA010000137.1, from coordinate 2,900 downwards.
ACCAGGCGAAACACGGCCGGCGCCTACGCTTCGGCACCGAGGCGTCGCTCAACCTCGCCGCCGACGACGAGCTGCTGACGCTCTTTCGGGAGGCGGGATTCGAGTGGGTGTTCGTCGGCTTGGAGACGCCCGACGCGCAGACGCTGCGCGATGTCGGCAAGACGCAGAACTGCGTGCGCGACCTGCGCGAATCGGTGCGCCGCATCCACTCGTTCGGGATCGACGTGCTCGCGGGATTCATCGTCGGCTTCGACCGCGACACGCCGGCGGCATTCGCCGCGCAGGAGCGGTTCATCCGCGACACCGGGATCATGGTCGCGATGGTGGGGCTTCTTACCGCGCTGCCCAAGACGCCGCTTTTCGAGCGCCTCGCGCGCGAGGGGCGCATCGTCCCAGGCGCCGCGCACGGCGACAATACCAAGCTCTCGACGAACATCATTCCGAAGTCGATGAGCGTCGCGCAGATGCTCGAGGGCTACAAGGGGCTCCATGCGAGGCTGCTCTCGGACGGCGGGATCGCCGAGCGCATACGCAACAAGCTGCGCCACTTCGGCGTCCCGGCGCGGCTCGAGCGCGAGCGGCCGTTGGAGGCGCTCGGCATTTTCTGGAACTTCGTCCGGCGCGGAATCGCGCGCGGCGGCGCGGCGCGGATATGGCATTTCCTGCGCAGCCTGCCTCTCGCGCGCCCCGGCCGGCTGCCGCAGGCGATCAACGATTGGATCGCCGGGCTTGCGATGCGCGACTACGTCGACCGGCACTTCGTGCACGCGGCGCGGCCCGCCGAGCGCACGGTCGAACGCGCGCTCAGCCGCTTTCGGCGCTCGCTGCGCCGCTGGCGGCGAAGCGGCAGGGTGCGGCTCGCGCTGCGCCGCTCGGGCGGTGAGGGCATACAGGTCGCCGTGCGCGTGACCGGCCGGCTCGAGCCGGCGCTCGCGCGACGGCTCGCGAAGCAGCTGCGCTCGCTCCTCGCGCGCACCCAGGCACGGCTCGTGCTCGCGATCGAGGAGCTGCGTGAGTCCGAGCGCGAGGAGCTGGAGCGCCTGGCACGCCGGCTTGCGCGCTACGGCGATCGGGCACTGATCGTGATGGGGACGGGAATCCGCGACCTGATGCGGATCGAGGGCGCCGGCGCGCCTGCGACGGGCTAGCCTCGCGCCGGCTCGCCACCTAGCTGAAAATAGAACGTCGCGCCGGCGCCCGGGGCGCTCGTCGCCCAGGCGCGCCCGCCATGCCGGTCGAGCACGCGCTTGACGATCGCGAGCCCAATTCCGGTGCCTTCGAACTGCGCGCCGTCGTGCAGCCGCTGGAAAGTCCCGAAGAGCTGGTCCGCGAATTGCATGTCGAAACCGACGCCGTTGTCGCGCACGTAATAGGCCTGCTCCGAATCGCTCCAGCCCGTCTCAATCCGCGGCGCGTCGGAGCGCGACGAGAACTTGAACGCATTGTCGAGCAGGTTGACGAGCGCCTGGCGCAGGAGCGTTGCGTCGCAATCGGCGCCGGGCATGGCGCCGATTTCGACCGTGGTGCCGGGATGAGCTGCTTGCAGGTCCTTCGCGATCGCCGCGGCCAGGGCGGCGATATCGACCGGCCGGCGCCGCACGTCGGCGCGGTTGACGCGCGCGAGCGCGAGCAGGTCGTCGATCAGCTCTCCCATGCGCACCGCATTCCTCTCGACCCGGCCGAGATGGCGCCGGCCCTCTTCGGACAGACGCGCCGCCTCGTCCTCGAGCAGCATGCGGGCGAAGCCCGAGATCGCGCGCAGCGGCGCGCGCAGGTCGTGCGACACGGAATACGAGAACGCTTCCAGCTCGCGCATCGCGCGCTCGAGGTCGGAAGTGCGCTCGACGACGCGGCGCTCGAGGTTCGCGGTGAGATCGCGCAGCGACTGCTCGTTGCGCACCTGATCGGTCACGTCCAGCACCATCGCCAGGTGGGCGATCAGCGCCCCGCTCTCGTCGTAGAGCGGCGAGTTATGCCATTCGCAGACGATCAGCCGGCCGTCCTTCGTACGATTGAGGTTGCGGTTGCGCGTGTCGCGCCCGTTTTGGACCTCGCGCATCACCGCTTCGACCTGCGCGCGCGCCTCGGGCGGCACGGTGACTTCGTACGGCGTCTTGCCGATCACTTCCTCGGGGCGGTAGCCGAAGATGCGCTCGGCGGCCGGGTTCCAATAGGTGTAGCGCAGATCCGGACCGCGCAGCACGCACCCGATCGGCATGCGGTCCATCACGAGTTGCAGTCGCCTGCGGGCGGTTTCCGCGCTTCGAACTGCATCTACCTCGCGCGTGATGTCGGAGGCGACGCCGCGGTAGCCGAGGAAGGTGCCGTTCGCGGCGAACACCGGCACTCCGCTCACCGAAAGCCAACACGGCCCGGCGGGAGCCGCGATCGGGTAGCGGAAATCGCGGAAAGGCTCGTGGCGTCCCAGCGTCTCCTGCAGATCCTTCCAGCCCGGCGCCGAGGGCGCCTCGGCGGCGACCTCCTCGCGCCGCTTTCCGATCAGGGACGTGGGGGACAGGCCCAGGACGCGCTCGAGCGCGTCGGAAAACCAGGTAAAGCGGTGCTCGGTGTCGGTCTCCCAAAACCAGTCCGCGCTCGCGCGCGCGAAGTCGCGAAATCGCGCTTCACTTTCCGCGAGCGCGAGCTCGGCCGTCTTGCGGTCGTGGATGTCGACCGTGACGCCGATCATGCGCTCGGCGCTGCCCGAGGCGCCGGCGTAGGCCTTGCCGCGCCCGTGCAGCCAGCGTACGGCGCCGTCGGTGCGCACGATGCGGAACTCGCGCTCGTACTCCGTGAGCGTGGCCATGGCCCTGCGGCCGACCGCGAGGTAGTTCTCGCGGTCATCCGTCCGGAAGCCGCAGAAGTTACACCAATAGGATTGCTTGTCCGATTCGACCTGG
>JBFGLA010000136.1:0-7369 GCA_041576355.1 Burkholderiales bacterium | reverse complement strand
CAACGGCGGCGTCTACGCTCTGCTCGCGATCGGCTTTTCGCTCATCTTCGGGGTTGCGCGCATCGTCAACATCGCGCACACCGCCTTCTACATGCTCGCCGCCTACGCTTTCTACACGTTGCTGGTGCGCTTCGGCATGGGTTTCGCGCTCGCCGGGTTGATCGCGGTGGTCGCGGTTGTCGTCGTCTCGGTGCTTTGTTACAAGCTCGTGATCGAACCGGTGCGCGAGCACGAATCGGCGGTGCTGATCGCGACGATCGCGCTCGCGCTCATCTTCCAGGAGCTGATGCTGATCGCTTACGGTGGCCATTTTCTCGGCATTCCCTCGACGCTCGAGGGGGTCGCGGCCTTCATGGGCGTGAGCATTCCGTACCAGCGGCTCCTGATCCTGGTGGTGGCGGCGATCATGCTCGGGGGCACCTGGTTCACGCTGTACCGGACGCGGCTCGGGCTGGCGATCCGTGCCACCGCCAACGACCTCGAGGTGGCGAATCTGATGGGCATGAACGTGCACCGCGTGGCCATGGCGACGGTGGCGATCTCGGTGTCGCTCGCGGCGATCGCCGGCGTGGTGGTGGCGCCGGTATTCGTGGTGGACCCATTCATGTGACTCTCGCCTCTGGTCACGATGCTCGCGATCGTGGTGCTGGGCGGCCTGGGCAGCCTCAAGGGCAGCCTGATCGGCGCCTTTGTCATCGGCTACGTCGAGGCAATCACCGTGTTCGCGCTGCCGGCGGGCGCGTTCCTCAAGGGCGCGGTAGCGCTCACCATCATGGTGGTGGTGCTGCTCGCGCGTCCCGAGGGCTTGTTCGGCGTGGCGTTCGAGGAGGAGCGATGAGGAACCCGCTTGCGTACGCCGCACGCTGGACATGGGTCAACCTGCGTAACGAGGTGCTGGTGCTGCCCTCGCGCACGCTGGTGCTCGTCTGGTCGCTCGCGCTGCTCGCGCTGCCGCTCGTGTGGCCGGACCCCTACGTGCTGCGCGTGCTCACCTTCACCTGCCTGTTCGCCATCTTCGCTGCGAGCTGGGATTTGCTCGCGGGCTATACCGGGCAGGTGAACTTCGGCCACGCGCTGTTCTTTGGCGCCGGCGCATATGCCTCGAGCCTGTTGTCGCAGAAGCTCGGCGTCTCGCCCTGGTTTACGATCTGGTTCGGCGCTGTGGTCGCGACCCTGTTCGGGGTCGGCGTCGGCTACCTTTGTCTGCGCCTGCGCGGCTCATATCTGTCGCTCGCGACGCTCGCGTTCCCGCTGATCGTCATCGGGCTCCTGTTCGCGTTCCCGAGTTTCTCGGGCGGCGAGCTGGGGATTTCGGGCCTGAAACGGCTCGCCGTGTCGCCGGTGGGCAACTACTACATCGCTGCGATCGCAATGCTGGTGTTCGTATTCGCGCTGTGGAAGATTGCCGACTCGAAGTTCGGCCTGGTGCTGCACGCGATCCGCGACGACGAGGTCGCGGCACGCGCCTCCGGCATCAACACGCCTCGCTACAAACTTGCGGTGTTCGCAATCTCCGCCGCCGCCGCGGGATTCGCCGGCGCGCTGTTCGCGCATTTTCTGCGCGTCGCCGGGCCCTCCGCGCTCGAGGTGGCGCTGTCCTTCCAAGTCGTGATCTGGGGGATCTTCGGCGGCGTGGCGACCGTCTATGGCCCGGTTGCCGCGGTCTTCCTCTTGTACCCTTTCACCGAGTGGCTCGCCAGCTACAGGGTGTTCGGGGAGCTGCGCCTGCTCATCTTCGCGGTGATCGTGCTGCTGGTGCTGCTTTTCATGCCGCGCGGTCTCGGACCCTGGATACGCGACAAGATCGAGACCTTGTGCCCGCGCTGCAAGCAGAGAAATGGCGCGTGGCGCTCGGTGTGCCGGCTATGCGGAGCGTCGCTGAGGGTGGGCTCAGGGGCGTCTCAAGCTCGCAGCGCGCAGGACGCAGCAGAGAAGACCTGAGCGGGCGCTCTTTTTCAGCCGAGCGGCTTGGTACAGGAGCCGGAATTTTCCGGCTCGGTCCGATCCAGCGACGGCGCTCGCACGGGGCCTACCTTGGGTCTCGATGCCGCCGTGCGCTCGCGGTTGCGGAAGCGCAGGATGCGCCAGAAGAAGTTGATGCGCGAGACCTGCTCGAGCTCAAGCGCCGAGGACTGCAGCAAGTCGCCCAGGGCAAGATCGGGATGAAATCCGATCTGAGCCGAAAACCCCGCGAGCGATCTCTCCAGCGCGCCGACCAGGCGACCTTCCGAGCGGAAATGGTTGAGAACGAAGATCTGCCCGCCCGGCCGGCACACGCGACGCATCTCGTTCAAGAGCTGCGTCGGGTGGCGCGCCACGGAGACGACGTACATCGCGATCACCTTCTCGAAGCTCGAATCGGCGAACGCCATGGACTCGGCGTCCATCTCGACCAACGCCTCGACCTGCGGGAGCTGCTCGCGCTCGACCCGGGCGCGGGCTTTCGCCAGCATTTCGCGCGACAGATCGATTCCCGTCACCCTGACGGTCTCAGGATACAAGGGAAGCGAGAGCCCGGTGCCGACCCCGACCTCGAGTATCCTCTCGCCCGGACGGCACTCGAGGGATTCCACGATGAGCTTTCGACCCGGGTGCAGGATCGGGCCGAACAGCGTGTCGTACACGCGCGCGTAGCGTCGATACGCCGCCTTGATCGCCTCTGTGTGCATTGCGGATCTGTCTCCCTTGAGTTGTCGGTGAGGGGCCCGGCGCTGCGCGATCGCTGCTCGGAGAGCGGTCTGCGCGACCTGGGGCCCCGCTTTTCCCGCAGCCTACCCTCACATCCGGCATGCGGGCAACCGCCAGTTCGGGCGCGGCGACCGGCGCTAGAGACCCAGGTAACCGGCGCGCAAGGTTTCGTCGGCCATCAGCCTTTCGGCGGCTCCTTCGGCGATGATGCGCCCCTGCGAGAGGACGTAATTACGATCCGCCATGCGGAATACTTGGCCGACTTCCTGCTCGACGAGCAGCACCGGCACGCCGTCTGTGTGGATCTTGCCGATTGCAGCGAATAGCTCCTCGCGGATCTTCGGCGCGAGCCCGAGTGAGGGCTCGTCGATCGCGAGCAGCTTCGCCTCGAACATGAGCGAGCGGGCGGTGGCGAGCATCTGCTGCTCGCCCCCCGACAGCGTTCCCGCGATCTGGTCCTTGCGCTCGGCGAGGCGCGGAAAGAGCCTGAAGCAGCGCTCGAGGCGGTGGCTGGTTTCCGCGGAGCTACGCGAGAGATAGGCGCCGGCTAGAAGGTTCTCCAGGACCGTCAGCTCGCGGAATGGACGGCGACGCTCTGGACAGTGCACGAGGCCGCGCAGCCGGATCTCGTGCGGCGGCAGCGAATCGATGCGCTCGCCCGCAAGCCGCACTTCGCCCTCGAGGACGATGTCTCCGGCCGTGCCGCGCTTCATGCGTTCCTCGAAGCGCACCAGCCCCGAGATCGCGCGCAGCAGCGTCGACTTCCCGGCGCCGTTCGGCCCGACCAGGCCAACGAACTCGCCCTCGCCCACCGCGAGGGAAACCCCGTTCAGGATCACGGCCTTGTCGTAGCGGACCGAGAGGTTCTTGATCTCAAGCAGCGGCACGCTTTCCTCCAGCAAGGGCGCCGTGATCGCTGCCGAGATAGGCTTCGATGACGGTCGGATTGTTGACGATCTCCGACGGCGTGCCGTCCGCGATGATCTCTCCGTAGTTGACGACGATCACCCGGTCGACGATGGACATCAGTTCCTTCAGCTTGTGCTCGATCATGAGCACCGCTGGTCCCTCGGAGTGAAGTCTGCCGAAACGCCCGCCCTTGTGCAGGCGCCGGATCGACTTCACGAGCAGTTCGGACTCGGCGGGATTCAGGCCCCCGAGCGGTTCGTCCAGCAGCAGCAACTCGGGCTCGGTCGCGATCGCGCGCGCGACCTCGAGGCGCTTCAGATCGCCCTGGGAGAGGGAAGAGGCCGGCTCGAGCGCCATGTCCGAGATGCCGACGAATTCGAGCGCGTCCATCGCTCTCGCCTCGACTTTCTTCACCCATTCGCCGCGCTTCTTGGCGCGCGGCGACACCAGCGGCACCATGACGTTGGCGATGATCGGGAGGTGACGGAAGGGACGCATGTTCTGAAAAGTGCCGGCGATGCCGCGGTTGACCACGTCCCACGGCCGCAGCTCGGTGATGTCCTCGCCGTTGAACACGATCCTGCCGGTATCGGGTCGCAGGATCTTGGTGACGAGACGCAGGAGCGTCGTCTTGCCGGCGCCGTTCGGGCCGATCAGCCCGACGATCTGGTCGCGGCGCAGATCGAAGCCGACGTTGTTCACCGCGGTAAGGCCGCCGAAGCGCTTGGTGAGGCGCTCGACGCGAAAGAACGGCTCGGACATTAGGAGGTCGCCTCTTCTTCGCGCAGCTCGCGGCGCGATACCTTGCCGACGTCGGTCTTCGGCAGCTCGCCGCGAAACTCGACGATCTGCGGTACCTTGTATTCGGCAAGCTCGTTGCGGCAATACGCCTTGATTTCCTCCTCGCTCAGCTTGCCACGGGCGTCCGCTTGGAGCACGACGATCGCCTTGATGCGCTGGCCGACCGCGGGATCGGGTACGCCGATCACTCCGGCGGCCTTGACCTGCGGATGGGCGTAGAGCACGTCTTCGACGTCCTTGGCGAAGATCGAGTGGCCCTTGTACTTGATCAGATCCTTGGACCGGTCGTAGAAGTGGAAGTAGCCCTCCTCGTCCATGCGCACGATGTCCCCGGTGCGCATCCAGCGCCGGCCGTCGCGCCCGAGGAAAGTCTTTTCGGTCTCCTCGGGCCGGTTCCAGTAGCCAAGCATCACGTTCGGGCCGCACAGCACGAGCTCGCCGATCTGCCCCTGCGGAACGAATTCGAGAGTCGCTGCATCGAGCACCGCGGCGAGCATGTTCGGCACCGGGCAGCCGAACGATCCCGTTTTGGGGCGGTCGAGCGGATTGACGTGGCTGGTTGCGCAGCTTTCGGAAAGCCCGTAGCCCTCGACGATGTTCGAGCCGGTGCGCTTCGCCCAGTCCTTCATCGTCGACTCGTGCAGCGTGTCGGCGCCCGAGAGGACGAGCTTGAGCCGGCGCCAGTTCACCTTGTCGGTATCCTTGTGGTCCTTGAGGTATTCGTACAGCGTCGGCACGCCGTAGAAGACGGTCGCCTGGTAGCGCTCCATCGCGGAGAGCATCGCCTCGGTATCGGGACTGGTGAACAGCACCAGCAGGTTTCCCTGCGCGAGGCCGTTCAGCATGATCACGACCTGCCCGTAAATGTGAAAGAAAGGCAGAAAAGCGAGGATCACCTCCTTGCCGAACTCGAATCCCGGAAACGCCGCCTGCGCCCCGGATTGCGCGGCGATCAGGTTGTAGTGCGACAGCATCACCCCCTTCGGATGCCCCGTCGTTCCTCCCGTGTAGGGAAGCGCCGCGAGGTCGGTTTTCGGGTCGATCGCCACGCGCGGCGGCGTCGCCGGATGGCGCTTCAGCAAATCCTGCAGCCAGTGCAGGTGCGGCGCCGGATCGATTTTCGCCGCGCCGAGGTTCACGTCCGAGAACAGCTTCCCGAGCGGCCCCTTGCCCAGGAATCGCTTGAGCGCGGGCAAGTATTCGCCGACGTTCGTCAGTATCGCAAGATCGAGCTTGGCGCCCGATTTCGCGACTTTGTCGTAGAGAATGTCCTGGCAGACGATGGCGCGTGCGCCGCTGTCCTCCAGCTGGTACCGAATCTCGTGGCTCGTGTACACCGGGCTGATCGGCGTGACGACCGCGCCGCATTTCAGCGCCGCGAAATAGGCGATGATGAACTGCGGGCTGTTCAGCACGTACAGCGCAACCCGGTCGCCTTTCTTTATTCCCAGCCCGGCGAACGCGCAAGCGAGCCGGTCGGCGGAATCGTGTAGCTCGCGGTAGGTGATTTCCCGGCCATAGAAGATAACCGCGCGCCGGTCCGGTGCGCGCGCGCACGCTTCATCGAACGCCTGCGGCACGGACTTGAGCGGCACATCGACGGATTCCGGTACTCCTTTCTGGTAGTGCTTGAGCCAGGGCTTGGCGAGATACTGTGCGAGCGCGCTCATCGTCTCCTCCTCGTCCGGAATTGTAGCCGGATGCGCGCCGCAAACGGTGCGTTCAGCGGCGCCGCAGGGCGAGCGTGACTCGGCGCGTGCCGGGGTCATCGCCGCTCGGATCCGACTCGAAGCCGAGTTGCCCGACGAGGGCAAGCATGGCGGCGTTTTGGGCCAGGACATGACCGATCATCGACTTCAGGCCGCGATTGCGCGCGACTTCGATCAGGGCGGTCATGAGCCGGCGGCCGAGCCCGCGGCGCTGCCAGCCGTCCGCGACCACGAGCGCGAACTCGCAGCTCTCGCCGTCGGGGTTGGTCACGTAACGGCATACGCCGATCTCGCGCTCGGACAGGGGGCTGGGCGCGTCTTTACGGCCGCTTTCCCGCAGCACGGCGATGAACGCCATCTCGCGGCTGTAGTCGATCTGCGTGAAGCGCGCGAGCATCGCGGGCGTCAGCTCGCGCAGGGTATCCATGAAACGCAGGTACCGGCTTTGCGGAGACAGCTCGCGCACGAACTCCTGCTCGATGTCGGCGTCTTCGGGCCGAATGGGGCGTATCGTGACCCGGCCCCCGTCTGGCAGTTCCCAGGCGAACTCGAGCTGAGCCGGATACGGATGGATCGCCATGTGCTCGTAGCGATCCGCCATCGGTCCCGGGTCTTCGACGACGATGCGGGCGTCCACCGCGACCACGCCGGACTCGTCCGCGATCAGCGGGTTGATATCCATTTCCTGGATCGCGGGCAGTTCGCAGACCATCTCCGAGACGCGCAGCAGGAGGCTTTCGAGCGCCTCGCGATTGACCGGCGGCATGCGCCGAAAGGGCCCGAGCAGCTTCGCCGCGCGCGTCGAGCCGATCAGGTCCGCAACCAGGAATTCATTCAACGGCGGCAATGCGACGGCGCGGTCGGCGTTCACCTCGACCGCGGTGCCGCCCGAGCCGAAGGTGATGGCCGGGCCGAACACCTTGTCGCGCAGCACGCCGACCATGAGCTCGCGGCCGTTCGGTCGCAGCACCATCGGTTCGACGATCACCCCCGCGATGCGGGCCTCGGGCCGCCTGCGCTTCGCTCCCTCGGCGATCTCGGTGTAGGCCGCGCGCGCGGCCTGCGTATCGGGGAGGTCCAGGCGCACGCCGCCGACGTCGGTCTTGTGGGGAATGTCCGGCCGTCGGTCATCAGCACGTCGAGCAGCTCCTCGATCCTGGCCTTCAAGCGTGGGTCGGTTACCGGGGTGAGCACTTCGACGCGGCCGTCGAGGTTGCGCGGCATCATGTCTGCCGAACCGGTGTAGTACACGGCTCCGGCAT
>JBFGLA010000135.1:0-7373 GCA_041576355.1 Burkholderiales bacterium | reverse complement strand
CTAGCGCTTCAGCTTCTGCGCCAGGTAAGCGAGCACCTTCGCCCACGCGTCCTCGCTCGCTGCGTGGCGGTAGCGCTCCTCGCTGTTGAACGACTGGAAGGCGTGGCCGGCGCCGTCGTAGCGGTGGAAGACGTGCTCGACCCCGGCCTGGGCGAGCGCCGCCTCGTAGTCGTTCACGTCCTCGGGCGACGGGTTGGTGTCATCGTTGCCGAAGAATCCGATCACCGGGCAGCGGATCCTCGGCGCGAGGTCGATCGCGGGCGGCGTCCCCGGTCCCATCGCGAGCTTCACCCGCCCGCCGTAGAACACCGCGCACACCTGGTAGCGCGGGTCGGTCCCCGCGCCGAGCCACGCCACGCGCCCGCCCCAGCAATGCCCGACGATGCCGATGCGCTCGCGATCGACATTGGGCGTGCGCGCGAGCAGATCGAACGCCGCCTTCAGATCGAGCGACGTCCAGTCATCGCGAAACGCATCGCGCTTCATCTGCATCTCGCCTTCCTTCGGCCACCAGTGGAAGATGAACGGCGCGGCGACCGCGTAGCCGTTCTCGGCGTAGCGCTCGGCGATCTTGAGCGTCACGGTGTCGTTCTCCACTCCGGTATGGCCGACCGGAATGTGCTGGCAGAGCACGATTCCGGGATGCGGGCCCTTGCCCTTGGGCTCGAAAAGAAAGACCTCCATCGGCTTGCCTTGCACGGGGATGGTTTCGATGCGGTGTGACATTTTTTCTCCTCGGTAGCATCAGGAAAGTACGAGCCCGGCGGCGCCGATCTGGCAAGCGGGCCGAAAAAGCCGGATTTTGTGCGGCCGAAGCGGAAATCTTTCCGCGACTTGCGCGGGGGAGGCGGGTTTAGAGTCGGGCCTACACGACAAGAATTCCAGCCGTCGGAACGCGCACTATTACTATAAGGGAGGCCTCATGAAATCGTTGCCAGTTCGATTCGCCTTCGCCACCGCCGCGCTCGGCGCCGCCTTCAGTGCCGCGGCCGCGGATCCGGCGCCTGGGGTCACGCCGAGCACGATCACCCTCGGCCAGTCGGCCGCCTTCAGCGGCCCGGCGCAGCAGCTCGGCATCCAGATGCGCGACGGCATGAAGCTGTGGTTCGACCACGTCAACGCGAAAGGCGGGGTGCACGGGCGCACCATCGGGCTCGTGAGCCGCGACGACGGCTACGAGTCCGATCTCGCCGCGCGCAATACGCGCAACCTCATCGAGCAGGACCGGGTGTTCGCGCTCGTGGGCTACGTCGGCACGCCCACCAGCAAGGCGTCGCTGCCGATCTTCACCGAGGCGCAAGTGCCCTTCATCGGCCCGTTCACCGGTGCCGAGCTTCTGCGCGACCCCTTCAACCCGTACATCTTCAACGTGCGCGCGAGCTACTACGACGAGACCGACAGCATCGTCGAGCAGCTGCTCACCACCGGCAACAAGCGCTTCGCGGTCTTCTACCAGAACGACAGCTACGGCCAGGCGGGCCTCAACGGCGTGCAGATCGCGGTGCGCAAGCGCGGCGGCGAGATCGTCGCCACCGGCACCGTCGAGCGCAACACGGTGGAGGTCGCCAAGGCGATCGCCGAGATCATTCCCGAAGCGCCCGACGCGGTGATCATGATCAGCGCCTACAAGTCGATCGCCGCCTTCATCCGCGAGGCCAAGGCGCTCGGCTACGGCGGCTGGTTCTACAACGTTTCGTTCGTCGGCTCGACCGCGCTCCTCGACGAGCTCGGCGAGGATGGGTCCGGCGTCGCCATCTCGCAAGTGGTGCCCTTCCCGTGGAACGACAAGGTGCCCGTAGTGCGGGACTTCCGCGAGCTTGCCGAGCGTGCCGAGGTCGACGTCAACTTCTCAAGCCTCGAGGGATTCCTCGTCGCCCAGGTGACCGTCGAGGGGCTGCGCCGCGCCGGCCGCGCGCTCACGCGCGAGCGCTTCATTGACGCGATGGAGACCATGGGCGACGCCGATTTCGGCGGCTACTTCATCACCTACACGCCGGACAACCACAACGGCTCGCTCTACGTCGACCTCACCATCATCGGCCGGGACGGGGAGTTCCTGAACTGAAAGCGGCTACTCCCAGAGGCCTTCCGGCAGCGGCAGGCCTTCGTAGTCCTTCGCGGTGAGCGCTCCGTCGGGCGCGATGCCGAAGCCCTCGAGCACGGCGATGATCTGGCGCGTGTGCTGGGCCGAGTGCCACACGCAGCGCTCGAGCAGGTGGTGCAGCGGCTGCTCACCGTAGTAGGTCTTCACTTTGCCGGCGCAGGTCTTGTCGGCCTGCGACTGCCACCAGTCGGCGAGCCGCGCCGAGATCCTCGCCCCGTAGGCGCGGATGTCGGCGGCGGTCTTCACGTCCTGGGGCGGCGGCGCGTTATAGACGGTGGCGAGGTTCTCGTTGCCGTCGAGCACCGCCTGCAGGAACGAGTCCGGCACCTGGTGGATGTGGTAGGCGAGGTCGCGGATGCTGCGGTCGCGCCCCTCGGTCGCGCGCTCGCCGAGCCGCTGCGGGGGGAGCTGCATCACGTGGCGCTGCGCGGCGGCGAGCACCGTGAACCATTTCTGCATCAGCGCCGGCACAGGGAGGCGCTTGAAGTCCACCTTGCGGCCGACGAACTGCGCCACGTCCGCCAGCTCCTGGGCGAACACGTACTCGCTGCCGCGCGCTACCACCGGCACGGTGCGCACGCCCATCTCGCGCAGCTCGTCCATCGCCGCGGGCAGCGCCGAGACGTTGATCGATTCGTACTCGAGGCCGAGCTTGCCGAGGAACTCCTTCACCTTGACGCAGCTCGAGCACCCGGGCCGCCAGTAGACCCTGAGGGATGAGGTTTGCGTTTGCATCGGGATTGGTTCCGAGTGGTTGCCTATGGGCATTATCCGCGGCGAGATGCCGGACGCAAGGATGTTCGAGCGTACGATCTGATCGTCCCGGCGTCAGACATATCCCGGCCCCTCGATCGCCGGGTGCCTGGCGAGGAACTCCTCGTCGACCTCCACCCCGAGCCCCGGTTTCTCCAGCGGCCACACGCAGCCGTCGCGGTCGATCGCGCCGGGGTTCTCGACCAGCTCGTCGCGAAACTTGTTCGACTTCGAGACATCGCCCTCGAAGTAGCCGCCGTTGTCGATCGCCGCGAGGAAGTGAATCGTCGCGGCGTGGTTGATCCCGGTCATCGAGCTGTGCGGATGGATCGGGAGCTTCCACGCCGAGGCAAGCGCGGCGATGCGCAGGCACTCGGTGATCCCGCCCGCTTTGGAGAGATCGGGTTGCAGGATCGTCACCGCGCCGTCCTCGATCAGGCGCGCGAACTCGAACCGGGTGTAGTGGTTCTCGCCCGCGGCGAGCGGCGTGCGCCCGAAGCCGCGCGCTTCGCGGTAGCTGCGGTGCGCGTGCGCGGGGAAGGGCTCCTCGAGCCATCCGACCCCGAGCTCATCGAGCGCCGGCATCAGCCGGCGCACGTCCGCCACCGAGCAGCCGATGTTGGCGTCGGCGAGGATCTCGATCGCCTCGCCGAAGGCCGAACGCACCGCGCGCGTGCGCTCGATGTCGCGCGCGGGCGCGTCGCCCACGCGCAGCTTGAGCGCGCGGTAGCCCTGCGCGACGCTCTTCTGCGCTTCCTCCACCAGTTTCTGCGGCGCCTGGTAGCCGAGCGACACCCCGCCCGCATAGGCGGGAATCGCCTTGCGGTTGCCGCCCAGGAGCCGGTAGAGCGGCACCCCGAGCGCCTGGGCGCGGATGTCCCAGAGCGCCATGTCGATCCCGCTCATCGCGAGGCACGCCCCGGCCCCCATGCCGTGGCTCACGAGCTGGAAGCGGTACATCCGGTCCCACACCCCGATCACGTCGTGCGCGCTCATGCCGAGGACGAGCTGCTTCAACGTCGTGTCGATGAGCTTCGCCACCGCCGTGTGCGCGCGCCCGTGATGCGCCTCGCCCCAGCCGGTGATACCCGAGTCGGTCGTCACCTTCACCACCACCGCGTCGCGCTTCACCGCGGTGCCGATCCCGAGCGCGACGCGGTTCGCCTCGGGGATCGGGAACGAGGTGGGGTAGGCGGTGACGGAGGCGATCTTCATGCGCGGCGCTCGGGCAAGGGGCGAATCATAGCCTCGGCAAGGGGCCAAACGCGGGGCAGGCGCGCGCGCGGCGACCCCGCCCTGCGCGGCGCCAAGACAACCCTACTCGAGGCCGCGAAACTCCCAGCGCGAATCCGGGAAACGCCGGCGCGCTTCCTCCCGGATGATGCGCGCCTGGCGCAGGCGGTCCTCGTCGCCGAGCGCGACGAGCGCCATGATCTGCGCGCGCCAGACGTCCGCGTAGCCGGGGCTCAGGCGCCGCGCCCGCGCAAGCAGCGGCAGCGCGCTTTGCGGCTCGTGGTTCCAGACGTGGGTCTGCGCCTTGCCGAGCAGATAGTCGCTGTTGTCGGACTCGGCCTCCAGGAGGCGCTCGTATTCGCGCAGCGCCACCGCGTGGCGCTCCTGCCAGGCGAGCACGCGGGCGAGGAGAAAGCGCGCCTCGCCGTCTTCGGGCCGCGCCGCGAGCTGCTCGCGCAGAAGGCGCTCGGCCTCCGGATAGGCGCGGCGCTCGACCGCGGCGAGCGCGGCCGCGGGGACCTGGGCGAAGGCGGCGCTCGAGGCGAGGAGCGCGAAGGCAAGGGTGAGGAGCTGAGGTCTCATCGGCTTTGCCTGCCGGCTAGCGCCATTGGCTCGGTCGTTGCGCGGCGCGCCGGCATCGGAGCGTAGCCTATCAGACATACCTCGCGGCCGATCCCGCCGGGGCTCCCGAGCCGCTCGCCGCGGAACTTGTGCGACTGCGAGGCGTCTCCTTTGAAGTAGCCGCCGTCGTCGATTCGGCGCTCGAATTTCCGTGGACCCCTCGCTCCTCGCCCTCGCGCTCCTCGCCGCGATTTTGCTGCGCGCCGCGTTCGTCGCGGCGCGGCGCGTGCGCCGCGATCGCGAGCGGCTCGACGCCGAGGGTCTACTCGCCGAGGGCGAGGTGCTCGAAGTCTGGCAAGACGGGCCCGCGTTTCGCGTGCGCTACCGCTACCTCCCCGCCGGCGCCGCCGAGCCGGTGCTGAGAAACGAGATGGCCTCCTGCCTGCGCGTGCTCGTGCCCGAGGTCGGCCAGAAGGTGCGCGTGCGCTACGATCCGCGCGACCCGCGCCGCTCGCGCATCGTGGGCGAAGGGGAATGAAGCGTCGGGCGGCCACGAGACGAGGCGTGATCCACGGAAACCGCGGTGGGGAGAACGCATGCGTGAACCGACGCTCGCGCGATATCAGCGAATACCGAAGGCCGTGGGGCTGGGGTCACCCGTCGCCCCGCCCGCGTCCAACCCTACCCCGGCCCCGTCCCGAACAAAATCTCCTTGCACTGCGGGTAGTTCGGGCATCCCCAGTACTTTCTCCCTCCGGCGGTGCTCCTGCGCTCGGTCATCTTGATCGAGCAGCAGGGGCAGGTCGGCGTGAGGAAGTCGCCTTTGGTGGCGAGCTTGAGCAGGGCGAGCGCTTGTTCCGGCGCCAGGGCGGCGAGCTTGGCGAGGAGGTCCGCGCCGTCGATGAGCCGGATGTCTTCCTTGGCCGCGAAACTCACGGCGTCCTGTGTGAATCGGCCGGGGCTGACGAGCGCGCCTTCGCTGGCGCCGGCCGCGGCCATCGCGGCGCGCAGCTCGCGCACCGGCTTGATGCCGACGCGGTGGGGGCTCCATGGCTTGCAGTGGACGATGAGGCTCTGCGTCGTGAAACCGAGCGCCTCGAAATAGGCCGCGCATAGCTCTTCGAAGCGCCGCCACTCGAGGTGCCGCAGGAGATCGAGGGTCCAGCTTTCGGTGTCGAATCGCGCGCGCTCGGCGGACTGGCTGCCTTCCGCGATCGATCGCCCGGATCGGCGAAGAAGGGACAAAGCGGCTACGGGCGCGCCCGCGGCCCAGGAAAAGGGTTGCCAGATCGCTTCCAGTGCGCGCTTTGCGATCCCGAGTGTCAGATTGCGTTCCATGGCCCGATGCTACGCGCTTATTGCCGCTGCAAACGCTCGCGCGAAAAATTTAAACGCCACCGCATCGGGTTGCAGACGGTTTCTTCTTGCGCGGTGCAGCCGCGGCGCTCGCGGATGGAGGACAATAGCGGATGGCCGATCACATGCACGAGGCGCTCGCGAAGCTGCTCGACGCGTACGACGCGCGCCGGCGCGGCGACGAGGAGCGCGAGCACAGGACGAAGGAGGAGGCGGCGCGCTTTCTCGCGCAGTTCGCCGAGCTGCGGCGCAACGTGATCCGGCCGGTGTTCGAGGCCGCGGGCGCGATGCTCGAGCAGCGCGGGCACCGGTGCAGCATCGCGGAGCAGGAGTTCAGCGCGGGGACCGCGGGCAAGGTCAGCGAGGCGGGGATTTCGATGCGCATCGTCGTATCGGGGACCAAGGCGCCGCTGCCGGAGGACCAGCGCTCGCTTTCCATCACCACCCGGCACTACAACAAAACGGTGTGGATCAATTCCGGCGAGGCGCCCAACGCGGGCGGCATCGCCGGCGCGAAGGGCGCCCACACGCTGGAGAAGGTGACGCGGCGGCTGGTCGAGGAAGAGGTCATCGGGTTCGTCGCACGGGTCGTGGCGGCCTGAGAGGCGACCCGCCGTGCCAAGGCGCGAGCGCTTAGCCTGGATCAAAGACCCTGCGAATTGAATCGTTGACTCGCGCGCGCAAAGTGCTACAGTGGAGTCGAGCCTGCGCGGGCCGCCGCCACAGCGGTTGCAGCAGTGGAATTCCCGGCGACACGTCGGGATACCTGGCCTTCTCAAGCAGACTCGCCACGGCTTACGCCGCGGCTAAAAAAGAGGCGCCTCGCCAGGCGCCGCCCGCTTAAGCGGGCATCAAGGCCCCGCTCGGTGCGGGGCCTTTCATTTTCCCGGTCGCTAGAATCGCACTCTATGCAATCCGTGCGCCTCCGCCGGGTCGAGGCGCTCGCCGCGCGGCTGCCCTTCTACTACGGCTGGGTGATTCTCGCCTGCGTGTGCGCGGCGGGATTCACGCGCGCGGGCTCGGCGGTGGGGACGCTCTCGGTCTTCGTCGCGCCGATGACGCGCGAGTTCGGCTGGTCGTACACCGAGATCTCGGCCGCGGTCTCGGTCGGCGGCATCCTCGGCGCGCTGGTGTCGCCCGCGCTCGGCGCCTTTCTCGATCGCAACGGCGCGCGCGCGGTGCTGCTCCTCGCGGTGCTGCTCACCGGCGTCGCCGCGCTCCTGCTCTCGTTCACCACCTCGCTCGCGTTCTTCTTCGTCCTCTACGCGATCGCGCGCATGAGCTTCGCCGGGCCCTACGACCTGGGCATCTACGGCTCGGTCGTGAACTGGTTCGTCGCGCGGCGCGCCTTCGCCACCGGGGTGGT
>JBFGLA010000134.1:0-7398 GCA_041576355.1 Burkholderiales bacterium | reverse complement strand
TTTCTTGTGCCGCTCGATCTCGTCGTCAATGTCGCCATCGCCGGCGTTCTGACCGGTCTGGTGTACGGCCTGATGGCGCTCGGGCTGTCGGTCATCTTCGGCGTCGTGCGGGTGGTGAACTTCGCTCACGGCGAAATGATGACGATCGCGATGTACGGGGCGGTGCTCCTGTTCTCCGCGTTCCGGCTCGATCCCTTCCTCGCCGTGCTGCCGGTGGCGGCGGCGTTCTTCGCCCTCGGCTACCTGCTGCAAGCGGGGATCATCAATCCGTTCATCACACGCCCCGAGCACTCCCAGTTCATGCTGCTCGTCGCGGTGGCGATCATCATGGTGAACGGGCTGCTCATGGGCTTCGGCCCGAGCGCGCGCAACGTGCAGGTCGACTACCAGCTCGAATCGTGGGCGATCGGGCCGATTCTTTTCGATAAGGCGCGCGCCTATGCCGCGTCGACCGCGGTGGCGGCAAGCGCGCTGTTGTTTGCATTTTTCCGCTTCACACTCACCGGCAAGGCGATTCGCGCCTGCGCCGACAACTGGCTCGGCGCGAAAGTCGTGGGGCTCGACGTCAAGCACTACTACGCGCTCACCTTCGGCCTGGGCTCGGCCTGCGTCGCGGTCGCCGGCTGCATGATGATCCTGCTGGTCGACGTCACGCCCGTGCTCGGCCCCTCGTACACGCTGCTCGCGTTCGTGATCGTGATCGTCGGGGGCCTGGGGTCGATGCCGGGCGCGCTCCTCGGCGGCGTACTCATCGGCGTCTCGGAAGCGCTCGCCGGCCTTTTCATCCAGCCTTCGGCAAAGAGCATGTTCAGCTTCGGCCTGCTGATCCTCGTGCTCCTTTTGCGCCCGCAGGGGCTGCTCGGCAAGCAGACATGAACCCGCGCGCCCTCACGCTGCTCGCGATCCTTTCCGCGACGCTCCTCGCACTGCCGCACTTCGCCGACAGCTACGTGCTCTCGGTCGCGACGCTGATTCTCTTCTTCGCCTACACCGGCCAGGCGTGGAACGTCATGATGGGATTCGCCGGGCAGCTCTCGCTCGGGCACTCGCTCTACGTCGGCCTCGCGGCGTACGCGTCCGCGGGGCTTTTCTTTCACTTCGGGATCGGCCCCTGGGCGGGCGTCTGGCTGGCCGTCGTGCTCTGTATCGCCGCCGGGGCGGCGATCGGCTTTCTCGCATTCCGCTTCGGCATCTCGGGCGTGTACTTCGCCCTCCTCACCATCGCCTTCGCCGAGTTCACGCGCATCGGCTTCGATCATCTGCCGTGGCTCGGCGGCCCCGGAGGCCTTTTCATCAAGGTCTCACAGCGCGAGAGCTGGGACCTCCTCAACCTGCGCGGCCCGCCGGCGATGTTCTATTACGTCATGCTCGCGCTCGCCGCGAGCGCGTTTGCGCTGTGCGCGGCGCTGCTGCGCACGCGCGCCGGCTATTACTGGCAGGCGATCCGCGAGAACGAGGAGGCGGCGCAGGCGCTCGGCATCAACACCTTCCGCTGGAAGATGCTCGCGGTCGTCATCAGCTCGGCCATGACCGCGCTCGCCGGGGTGTTCTTCGCCTTCTACTACAACAACCTCTTTCCCGAGCAGATCTTCCACATCAGCCGCTCGATCGAGATGATCCTCGGCCCGATCATCGGCGGCATCGGCACGCTCTTCGGCCCGATCCTCGGCGCGGCGCTGCTCACCATTCTCGCCGATGGGATTACCGAGCTTCTCGCCGCGTTCGGCTGGGAGATCCCGGGCGTAAAGCAGGTGTTCTACGGCATCGTGCTTCTCGCCGTCATCATGTTCCTGCCGCACGGCGTTTGGCCGCCGCTCGCGCGGCGGCTCCGCCTCGGGCAAGCCGGAGCAGGGGGCGCCGACGCGCCCCCCGCACCCCCCGTGGGCCGCCGCTCGCAGCAGAAGGCACCCTGATGGCGCTGCTCGAAGTCGATCGCGTCTCCAAGTCCTTTCGCGGGCTGCGCGCGGTTGCGGGCGCGTCGTTCGCGGTCGAGGAATCCGCGATCGTCGCCCTTATCGGTCCGAACGGTGCCGGGAAGACGACGATCTTCAATGTCGTCGCCGGCGTCTACAAGCCGGACTCGGGCGAGATCCGCTTCGCCGGACGGCGCATCGAGGGCCTGCGCCCCGACCAGATCTGCGCTGCGGGCATCGGCCGCACGTTCCAGATCGTCAAGCCCTTCGCCGGCCTCTCGACGCTCGACAACGTGATCGTCGGCGCGCTGCAGAAGACGCGCTCGGTGGCCGAGGCGCGCAGGGAGGCCGCGCGGCTCCTCGAGCCGCTCGGGCTCGCAGCAAAATGCGACCTGCCCGCCTCCTCGCTCACCCTGCCCGACCGCAAGCGCTTGGAGGTAGCACGTGCGCTCGCCACCCGGCCGCGGCTCTTGCTGCTGGACGAAGTCATGGCCGGGCTGCGGCCGACCGAATGCGACCACATGGTCGAGATGTTCCGCGACCTCAACCGCCGCGACGGACTGACCATCGTACTGATCGAGCATGTCATGCGCGCCGTCATGGCGCTCGCACAGACGATCGTCGTCCTGCACCACGGCGAGATCATCGCGCGCGGCGCGCCCGCCGAGGTCGTGCGCGATCCCGCCGTGCTCGAGTGCTATCTCGGGGAAGAAGCGGAACTATGACGGCGCTGCTCGAAGTCCGCGACCTCGACCTCTACTACGGCGACGCGCAGGCGCTCGCCGGCGTCTCGCTCGAGGTGCCCGAGGGCGAGATCGTCGCCATCGTCGGCGCGAACGGCGCCGGCAAGTCCTCGCTGATTCGCACCATTGCCGGGATCGAGCGCGCGCGCGCGGGAACGATCCGCTTCGCCGGCCGCGACATCACCGGGCTCGATTCGCACCTCACCTGCAACCTCGGCATCGGCCAGGTCGCCGAGGGCCGGCAAGTGTTCCCCACGCTAAGCGTCCAGGAAAACCTCGAAATGGGCGCGCTCCTGCCGCGCGCACGCGAGCGGGCGAAGCGTGCCATGGAAGAGGTCTACACCCTCTTTCCGAAGCTCGCCGAGCGGCGCGGCCAGCTCGCCGGCACCATGTCGGGCGGCGAGCAGCAAATGCTCGCCATCGGCCGCTGCCTCATGGGTGAGCCGCGCCTCATCATGTTCGACGAGCCCTCGCTCGGACTCGCGCCGACGGTCGTCAAGGAGGTGTTGCACACCATCCGGCTGCTCCATCGGAAAGGCCTCACCGTCCTGCTCGTCGAGCAGAACGTCGCGGTGTCGCTCAAGCTCTCGCAGCACGCCTATGTTTTGGAGAACGGGAGGATCGTCATGAGCGGCGCGGGAGAAGCGCTATTGAGGGACGATCGGGTCAGGCAGGCGTACTTGGGATTGTAGGGAGAACTCGCATGTCGATGCGCATCGCCTCGATCTGCCGCTACCCCGTCAAGGGCCTGAGCGCGGAGTCTCAGGAACGGGTCACCCTGACTCCCGGCAAGTGCCTGCCGCACGATCGGCGCTTCGCGCTTGCCCTTGCAGCGACCGAGTTCGACCCGGCTCAGCCGCAATGGCTGCCGAAGACCCGCTTCGCGATGCTCATGCGCGACGAGAAGCTGGCTCAACTCCGAACTCGCTTCGACGAGCACAGCGGGATGTTCACGATCGACCGGGACCGGAAGACGATTCTCCGGGCGAAGATCACCGACCCCGACGGACGCCGACAGATCGACGACTTCTTCGCCGAATTCCTGAAAGACGGTCCACGCGGCGCGCCGAGGATCGTGGAGGCTTCGGGCCACACGTTTGCCGACGCCAGGCCGACCACGGGCCAGTATGTCTCGCTCCTGAATCTCGCCAGCGTCCGCGCGCTCGAGCGAGTCGTGAAAGTGCCGGTCGATCCGCTTCGCTTTCGCGCCAACCTGCACTTTGGGAGCGCGCCGGAATGGGTCGAGTTCGAGTGGGTCGGCTCGGAGATCGCGATCGGCGACGCGCGGCTGCGCGTCGTTTCTCCCATCGAGCGTTGCGCGGCGACTGCCGTGAACCCAGACACCGCCGAGCGGGACCTGAATATCCCCGCCATTCTGCAGCGCGAGTTCGGTCACCTGCATATGGGCGTCTATGCGGAGGTGATCGCGGGCGGCGAGATCAGGACTGAAGATAGGCTGCGCATCGGACTGCTAGAATGAAATCTCTTTCCCGCGAGGTGACACGATGCGACGAATGAGCGTGATGCTTCTGATGCTGGTGATGTCGGTCGGCTTGCTCGGCTGCCCGGGCAAGGAAGAGACTCGACGCGGAACGGTCTACTCCGATCCCGACGCAGCGCGAGCGCGTGGCGCGGAGGCGACCAAGGAACTCGATCGCAGCATGCAGAAGTACTAGGTTACACAGGGCCTGCCTGTCCGTGCCTTCGCCAGGACAGGCCCTGCACGTCTAGGGCTGGAAGCGCAAGTCGGGTCGGCAACGAACGTGAGCGACTCGTTCAACCCCTACGCCCCTCCCGCCGCGAATCTCGAGCATCGTGGACAGATTGGCGAGGTCTGGCGTGACGGCAAGCTCGTCGCCATGCACCGGGAAGGCCAGCTTCCGCCCCGCTGCGTCGCGTGCAACTCGCCCGCGCTTCTCCGCCGCAACGAGCGCACGCTTTACTGGACACCGCCCGCCTGGCGGGGATCCGTCATTGCGGTGCTCGCGCTCCTCTTCACGCTCAGCGCGAACGGCGTCGTGCTCGCCGCGCTGGCGTTCTGGCCCGTCGTGCTCATCGCCGCTGTGACCAACATCGTCATCCGCAAGAAGACTTCATTGAGCGTCGGCGTGTGCGACCGGCATCGCCGCCTTCAGGCCGCACTCACCGGATCCGCGCTCGCGAGCGTCGCCGCGGTCGCGGGCGGGATGTTCTATTTCGTCGCGGAGAACCGGCCAGGCCTTCTCTTCGCCTTGGTGATTCTCATGTTCGCTATCGGAATTGCGCGCAGCCGGAGCGGCCCGCTCGCCGTGCGCATTGCGCGCATGAGCGACGATCGCCTGTGGCTCAAGGGCACCGGCAGGGCGTTTCGCGATTCGCTGCCCGAGGCGTTCAAGGCCTGACGTGAGTGGATATTCGCCGCGCGCTGAGGAATGCGCGGCCCCCGCACTTCCCCCGCCAACCTACGTCAGGCGCGATTCGATCCGCTGCTTGAGCAGCTCCGCGAACTGCTCGTTGGAAACGGGCTTGCTGAACAGGAACCCCTGCGCCTCGTCGCAGTCGTTCTCGTGCAGGAAAGACTGCTGCTCCAGGGTCTCGACGCCCTCCGCCACGACGGTGAGGTTGAGGCTTTTCCCCATCGCGATGATCGCCTCGGTGATCGCCTTGTCTTCCGCATCCTGCGGAAGATCGCGGATAAACGAGCGATCCACCTTGAGGGTGTCGATCGGGAAGTACTTGAGATGTGTCAGCGACGAGTAGCCGACCCCGAAGTCGTCGATCGCGAGCCGCACTCCCATCTTCTTGATCGCTTCGAGCACCTTGCCCGCACGTTCGTAGTTCTGCATCACCGTGCTCTCGGTCAGCTCAAGCTCGAGCAGCTCGGGCTTCATCCCGCTGTCCTCCAGCGCATCGACGATGTCCTGGAGCAGCGAGTCGTCCGTGAATTGGCGCGACGACAGGTTCACCGAAATGCGCAGCGGCGGCAGGCCTTGCCGCTGCCATTCGACGTTCTGGCGGCAGGCGGCGTTCAGCACCCAGCGGCCGATCGGGATGATGAGACCCGTCTCCTCGGCGACCGGGATGAACTGGGCCGGCGGCACGATGCCCATGTCCGGATGCTTCCAGCGCACGAGCGCCTCGACGCCGGTGATTTCCTTGCTGCCGAGATCGATCTTGGCCTGGTAATAAAGGAAGAACTCGTTCCGCTCGAGGCCTCGCCGCAGGCTCGCCTCCAGCGCGAGCCGCTCGAACGAGTGCGTGTTGGTCTCCTCGGAATAGAAGATAAAGGTGTTCTTGCCCTGCTCCTTCGCGCGGTACATGGCGATATCGGCGTTCTTCATAAGCGCCTGCTCGTCGACCGCGTCCGAAGGGTACATGCAGACGCCGATGCTCGCCGTGACCCGGCATTCCTGCCCCTCGAGGAGCATGGGCTTCATGACGGCCGAGAGGATTTTGCGCGCAACCGCCTCGACCTGCTTCGCTTCGCTCACCTGCTGCACCAGGATGACGAACTCGTCCCCGCCCAGGAGCGCGACGACGTCGCTCTTGCGCACCGTATCGGTGAGACGACGCGCGATCTCCCGCAGCAGCTTGTCCCCCGCCTCGTGCCCGAGCGTGTCGTTGATCACCTTGAACCGGTCGAGGTCGAGAAACAGCACGGCGAAATGCCCCTCGTAGCGCTGTGCGGACTGGAGCGCGAAGTTGAGGACCTCGCCGAACATGGTCCGGTTGGGCAGGCCGGTGAGCGGATCGTGGCTCGCGAGGTAGTGAATGCGCTCCTCGCCGCGCTTGCGCTCGGTGATGTCCTTGCCCACCCCGCGATAGCCCTTGAACACGCCGGCGGAATCGAACACCGGCTCGCCGCTGACGCTGATCCATACCTTCTCGCCGGATTCGTCGAGCCGGCACAGCTCGAAGTCGCGGAACGCCTGGTGCGCCTCGAGCACCGCTTTGTGCGCCGCCCAGTCGTCCGCGGACATGTTGACGTAGTCGTGCTCCCAACGCCGCCTGCCGAGCAGGCGATCAGCCGCGACCTTGATCCGGTTCGAGCCCTTTCCAGCAATCGAGGTGAAGCGGAATTCCTCGTCTTGCTCCCAATAGATATCCGATGACAGCTGGGTCAGGCTGCGGAAGCGCTCCTCGCTATCGCGCAGCACGTCTTCGGCCTGCTTACGGCGGACGAACTGGCCGATTTGGCTGCCGATCGCCGTCACAGCTTGGAGAAGCCTCTCGCTGGGCTCGCGCACTTCGCGGCTGTGGAAGGTGAGCATGCCCATCACCTTTCCCTCCGAGAAGACGGGAAAGAAGATGGCGCCGTTCATGCCGAGCTCTCTAAGAAGATCTCCTTGTTTTGCGCGTCCGTCCTTGTTCACCTCGGCGACCCAAAGCGGCTGTCGCGCCTGCCATGCCCGACCGGCCAATCCGTTCCCGGGCGCGTAAGTCACCTTGCGCGACGCAGCCAGAAAGCGCTCGATCCCCTCGTTCTGAATCCCCCAGTCCTCGCCGTGGCGCAATACACCGGCCGCCTCGTCCACACGGAGGTACCGGCCGCAATCCCACGCCTCGGTTTCGCAGATGGCGCGCAGCGCCGCTTTCAGCCCGGCGCCGAGACTTTCGGCGTCGGCGAGCGCGCGGTTAACCGTATGCTCGAGCCTCAAGAGCTGCTCGGCGCGCCTGCGCTCGCCGATTTCCCGCGCAATCGCGACGATCACCTCGCCTTGCGCGGACCGCAGTACACGACGCGTCATCTCGATCGCCAGCCG
>JBFGLA010000133.1:0-7421 GCA_041576355.1 Burkholderiales bacterium | reverse complement strand
TGCCGCCGAGCGCCGGGCGCGCGTGCGCGAGGCGCTTTCCCGCGTCGGCCTAAGCGAGCTCGAAAACAGGCTGCCCGATGCGCTCTCCGGGGGCCAGCGCCAGCGGGTCGCGGTGGCGCGCGCGCTCGTCAAGTCGCCGGCGCTCGTCATCGCCGATGAGCCGACTGGCAATCTCGACTCGGCCACCGCAGCGCAAATCGTCGAATTGCTGCGCGGACTCGCTCACGAGCGTGGCGCGGCGGCGATCGTCGCCACCCACGACGACCGCATGACGCGCTACTGCGATCGCATCGTGCGGCTGCGCGACGGAGAACTGCAATGAAGTGGCTCCTCTACGCGCTCAAGAACGTCCTGCGCAACCGCCGCCGCTCGCTCACCGCGTTATCGATCATCGCCGTCGGAACCGCTGCGCTGCTCGTGGGAAGCGGCTTTGCGCTCTTCACCTACGAATCGCTGCGCGAATTCACCGCCCGCGACACGGGGCACGTCGTCCTCGCCGCGCGCGACTACTTTCGCGGCGACGAGGATTTTCCGATGCAGCACGGGCTCGGGCAGTCGCGGACACTCGCCGAGAAGCTGGGCGCTTCCCCCGGGGTGCGCGCGGTGCTGCCGCGCTTGAGCTTCTCCGGGCTGATTTCCAACGGCGACAAATCGGTGGTCTTCGTCGGGACCGGAGTCGACCCTGACGGGGATTTCCGGGTGCGCGGGCCGCAAATGCGGTTCGTCGCCGGGCAGGCGCTCGGAAGCGGCGGCGCCGCCGCGGAGATCGTGATCGGAGCCGAGCTCGCGAAGCTCATGAAAGCGAAACCGGGCACTTCTCTCACCCTGCTCGCGACCACGACCGAAGGCAGCCTGAACGCGATCGACGTCGTCGTGCGAGGCGTCGCGAGCGTCGGCATCCCGGAGGTCGACCGGCGCCTCGTGTTTGCTGATCTGGGGACCGCCCAGCGGCTGCTCCTCACCGACAAGGTGAGCACCGTGTCGGTGTACCTCGCCGACACCCGCGCCACCGACGCGTTTGCGGCGCGGATCGGCGCCGAGCACCCAGACCTCGAGCTCCGCACCTGGCTCGACCTCGCGGTGTTCTACCAGGCCGTGCGCGCCCTCTACAACCGCATTTTCGGCATGCTCGGCGTCATTATCGCGATCATCGTGCTGTCCGCCATGACGAATACTCTCGGCATGGCGGTCGCCGAGCGCACGCGCGAGATCGGCACGCTACGCGCGATCGGCACCCTGCCCTCCGAGATCGTGCGCAATTTCGTCCTCGAGGGCGCGGCAGTCGGCGGCGCGGGTGCGCTCCTCGGCATGCTGGTTGCCGGGGGAATTACGCTGTTCCTGCTCTTCGCCGGACTGCAGATGCCGCCGCCTCCCGGACGCTCTGAGGGCTACCCCCTGCTGATCAGCTTTTCCGCCTCGCTCTACGCAGCCACCGGAGCCGCGGTGATCGCGATCTCTGCCGCCGCCGCTTATCTGGTGAGCGCCAAGGCGTCGCGCAAACCGATCACCGAGGCCCTCGCCCATGTCTAACCGTCGCCGACTGCTCGCCGTCCTGGGACTCGCCCTCGCCCTCACGCAAGCACAGGCGGGAGAGGTCACGCGCCTGCTCGAAGAGGCCGATGCCTATCGCCTGCCCGCCGAGTCGCTGCGCGTCGATATCGAAGTGCGCGTCTTCAAGGCCGAATCCCTCGATAGAACCCGCCGCTACGCCGTCTTCGTCAAGCCCGGCCGGCGCTCGCTCGTCGTGTTCCGCTCCCCCTCCGAGCGCGGGCAGAAGATGCTCATGCTCGGCAACGATTACTGGCTCGTGCTTCCGACGAGCCAAAGGCCGCTGCGCATCACGCCGATGCAGAAGCTCCTCGGCGACGCCTCGACCGGGGACGTCGCGAGCATGACCTGGGCCGAGGATTACGACGGCCGCATCGCGGGCGAAGCAGTGATCGATGGCGTGCCGTGTTTGAAGCTCGACATCTCGGGGCAGCGCAAGGGCGTGAGCTATCCGCGCATCGTCCTTTCGCTCGCCAAGTCCGATCGCCGACCCGTACACGCCGAGCTGTACGTCGCCTCCGATAAGCTCGCCAAGACAGCGAGCTTCCAGGTAGGCGAGGTCGACGGGCGCAGGCTCGTGACAGCGATGGTGCTCACCGACCACCTCCAGCGCGAGCGCCGCACCGAAGTGCATTACCTCTCGCGCAGCGCCAGGGCGCTTCCCGACGAGTACTACAACCCGGCGTTCCTCGTCCGCGCCGACATCGACCTCTGACACAGGAGAGGTCCTGTGCGCCCCAGCACGGCAATCGCAGGCGCGGCGCTGGTCGTCATGACGTGGGGCGCCGCGGCGGACGCAGCGGCATACGACCTCTCGAACCGGAGCCGCGCGATCGGCGAAGCGCGGCAATTGCGCGAAGACAGCCCATTCGCTCCGGGTCTGCCGCTGACGCGATTCGGCCGCGACTCGGCGCGTTTCGAGCACGAGCTGCGCGGCAAGATCAAGCCCGTGTGGTTCCTCCTCACCGGCAGCGCGAGCGCGCGCGAAGGCGAGGCAAGCACCGGAAAACTCGTCGCGAACGAGGTCTATGCGGATCTCCCTCACGGCAAGGACCGCTTCGCCCTCGGCAAGAAGATCCTATCGGGCGATGTCGGCTATGCGTTCCGGCCGATCGACGTCATCCAGCGCGAACAGCGCCTGCAGCTCGTGCCGCCCGCGCTCGAGGGCATTCCGTCGCTCTTGTGGGAGCGCTTCCAGGTCGAGTCCGCGTGGTCGGTGGTATGGGCGAATCCGGGCCGCGGGATCGCCGCATCTCCCCGCGACGACGAGTCGCTCGCGCTGCGCGGCTACAGCCGCTGGCTCGGCGCCGATCTGCACGGCGTCACGCGGTTTTCAAGCCGCTACCGCACGGAGGCGGGGGCGGCATTCTCCGCCGTACCGTCGGAGCAAATGGAAGTCCACGCCTCGTTCCTCGTCCAGCGTCGCGGCGAGCGGACCGCGCCGCTTGCGGAGCCCGCCGCGCCCGCCGATCTGCTCAACCCCGACCTGGCCGTGGCGACGACCCCGGCGCGCAGCGCGCGCAAAGGCCTGCTCGGCCTGACCTGGACGCTCGCCAACGGCTGGTCTCTCCTCGCCGAGACCTGGTGGGACGGCACCGCCCCCTCGTCCACGGACTGGAGTACGCTCGCCACGCAGACCGAGCGGCGAACCGCGCTCCGAGGCGCACCCGGTGTTCCGGCCGAGGCCGTGAGCGGCGCGATCGCCGCCTCGACCCGAATGTTCCAGGCCCCGAGCCTCGCGCGCCGCGCTTCGCTCGGGCGCGTCTCGTGGACCGATCCCGGGGGAAGCGGCTGGTCCGGCTCTCTCGACTGGCTGCGCTCGCTCGATGACGGCGGCTGGACCGCGACCGCGGCACTCGGATGGGAGGCCGATCGGCTGCGGCTCGATGCCGGGATGCGGGTGTTCGGCGGCAAGCGGGATTCGGCTTATGGGCTCTTCCCGGAGCGCAGGGTCGCCTATGTCGGCGCCCGTGTCGCGTTCTAGCGGTATTCTGCAGACATGACGCCGCATACCGTGCTCGTGCGCTGCCGACCCCTCGCCGTGCGCGCCTTGTACGTCGCGGCCTTCAACACCGGGATTGCAGGGGTGCTCGCGGCGATCGGCTTCGGCGATCGCTTCGCATTCAATTTCGTTTACAGCCAGTGCATCGGGTTCATCGTCTGGCTCAGCTTCGAGGGCATCCGGTCCGTCCTCTGGCCGAACCGGGAGACTTCCGGCGGCCTCCTGGTCCCGACTTTGCTCGTATCCATACTTGCCGGCTGGCTGGGCGGCACGTTTCTGGCGTCACTCATTCTCTCCCATCCCTGGACCGTGAAGATCCATCTCGCCTCGCTCGTAATCACCGCCGCGGCGGGACTTACGGGCGTGATGTACGTGAGGGAACGCGAGAAAGCCGCGCGCCTCGATGCCGAGGCGGCGCTCGAAAGGGGCCGCGCCGAGGCTGTCGAGCGTCAGGTCGCCGAAGCCCGCCTGCACTTGCTGCAAGCGCAGGTCGAGCCGCATTTCCTTTTCAACACCCTCGCCAACCTGCAAGCGCTGATCCCGGCAGATCCCGCCCGCGCGCAGCGCATGCTCGGCGACCTGATCGAATTCCTGCGCGCCGCACTGACTGCGGCGCGCAAGGAGCGCACGACGCTCGCGGATGAGTTCGCCCTGCTGCGCACCTACCTGGAGATCCTCGCGATCCGCATGGGCGAGCGCCTCAAGTACCGGCTCGAGCTGCCGGAGGCGCTCGCCGGATTCTCGCTGCCGCCGATGCTGCTACAGCCGCTGGTCGAGAACGCGGTAAAGCACGGACTCGAGCCGAAGATCGAAGGGGGGGAGATCCGCGTGCAGGCCACTGCCGCGAATCCGCACCTGACGCTTTCGGTGGTAGACGACGGCCTGGGCCTAGGCGGCGCACCGACCTCCGGGACCCGCACCGGGATCGAGCAAGTGCGCGAGCGCCTGAAAACCGTCTACGGCGAGGCCGCCGCTCTCGATCTGGCGCAGAATCCCCAGGGCGGGATGACGGTCACGCTGCGACTGCCGCTGGACGCATGAGACCGCGCGCGCTGATCGCCGAGGACGAACCGCTGCTCGCGCAAGCGCTACAGGCCGCGCTTGCCGAAGCCTGGCCGGAGCTCGAAGTCGTCGCGCTCGCGCGCAACGGCCTCGAGGCGCTCGCCACTGCCGAGCAGTCATTACCCGACGTCGCCTTCCTCGATATCCGCATGCCGGGCCTCGACGGGCTGGAGGTCGCCGCCGAGCTCGCCGACCGGCTCGGTGAGCGCGTCCCGGCCATCGTGTTCGTGACCGCGTACGACGAGTACGCGCTACGGGCGTTCGACCACGCGGCGGTCGATTACGTCCTCAAGCCCGTCGATGCGCAGCGACTCGCCCGCACCTCGGAGCGGCTACGCGAGAAACTGCTGGCGCGCGAAGCCGAAGGACGGTTACCCGGACTGCTCGAGCAGCTCAGGCACCTCGTCGCGATCGATACCCCGAAGCGCAGCGGCGAGCCGTTGCGCATCCTGCGCGCCGGGGTCGGTAACTCGGTCAAGATGATCCCGGTCGACGAGGTGTGCTACTTCCAGGCGAGCGACAAGTACACCAACGTCGTCACGCGCGACGCCGAGGCGCTCATCCGCACGAGCCTCAAGGACCTGCTCGCACAGTTGCCGCCCGAGCGCTTCGTCCAGATCCATCGCGGCACGGTGGTCAACCTGGACGAGGTCCGCGCCGCGACCCGAGACGACGCCGGCCGCGTGTCGCTTACCCTGAAGCACCGCAGCGAGGCGCTGCCGGTGAGCCGAGTGTTCGCCCACCTCTTCCGGCAGATGTAGCGACCCACAAAAAGAAAACTGCCGGTGGGAACGCGCTTTGCGCGCTGCCACACCGGCAGTCGGCGGCCATCCTTGAGGACAGCCGCTTTGGGTTACTTCTTCTTGCCCTTGCCTTCTTCCCAGCCTTGCCAGTCCTCGAAGCGCAGCTTGGTGGGCACTTGACGCACATCCCAGTAGTGGTCGTTCTCACGCACGAAGTTGCGCATCGCTTCCAGCACCGTGACGTAGTCGTCGCGGTCAGCCTGCGGGAGGCTCGCGTCACTCGCGCGCTCGTTCATGAACTGGATCGTCGCGTCGCGCAGCTTCTCCTGATCCTTCTTCGGCCAGTCGACCAGCACCATGTCGTTGTTCGGATCCGCGTCACTGTTGTTCGCGTCGAGGATGAACCTCAGCGCCGCACCCTGCTGGCGCAGGTTCTCGGCGTACGACGACACGATATGGTCGCGTGCAACGGTCTTGACTAGCGCTTGCTGCGCCGCGGACAAGCCATCCCACACTTGCCTATTGATGATCATGTGGGTGATCAGGTACTGCTGGTGCCAGCCCGGGAAGTGCAGGTAGCGAACGCCGAACGTGCCGGGATTGCGGCCCGGGACGTTGAAGAGCTGCGACTTGTCGTCCAGCGGAGTGGCGAACTCGAGCGCGTGCAAGGTGCCGGCCGCAATTCCGTCCACCAGGGACCCGCCGCCCGGAACCGCCGCAATGAATCGGATGTTGTTCGCGGGAATCGCGCCGCTCGCGACGAGGTTGTTGCAGGCCCGGTTGAGCACGTCCTGCGCAGGCGGCAGATAACGGAAGGTCCAGAACTGCTGGCAAAGACCGGCCAATCCTATTCCGTGCGTACCCGGCGCGTTGCCGACCGGGAGCGGGAAGTATCCCGATCCCTGTTCCGTGCTGCCGACGATCGGCACCGCGACGACGTTGGGGTTCGTGCGTGCCAGGATCGATTCCAGCAGCTCAAGCCCGGTCTGCGTCCCGTTGATCGACTTCCCGTACAGGAAGCCCATGTACTCGTCGAAGGTCGGTCCGAACGGGGCACCGGAGTTGTACAGGAATCCCCAAGTCGCGTTGAGATCGCCGCCCGAGATGTACGCGGCGTTAAATCCGCCCCCGGCAGTGCCGGCGGCCACGGCCGCCATGATGCTGCCGCGGAACGCGGACGGAATCGCAGGCGTCGGGCTCAGTCGCTTGAACCTGACTTCGTTACCCGCTCCGAGCACCGTGCTCGAGACAGTGGCCAGCTTTGCGGCATAGGCGTCGGCCGGTGGCCCGATCGCCGCCGAGCCGCTGAAGCTGCGGAAGCCGATTTCCACGGCGATGGCAGACTGGGTCGTCAGCGCCGCCGTAATGGCGAACAATGACGCAGCTGCCGTGTTGAAGCGTGAGTGAGGCTTTTTCATCGTTTACTCCATTCGCAATGATGAGACTGCTTGTTACGGTTCCAGACTCTTGTAAAGCCGGTTGCTGTTGCTCTTGTTGCGTCTCCCTAATCCAGTCTCGTAAGTCGCTCAGCGTGATGTGCACGCTGCTGTTGCCCCCATCTGCTTGTCCTGCATCTCCCGGACGCGAATTTACAAAAAATTCGACGTTCGACTTCTGAAAATTGAACGCTTCGTGCAACTTTCCACGGATCGCTTGATTTGCTGGCCCGAAAAATGTCGTCCGAGACCAACACCAATCTTCAAACGCAGGAACTATTCATCACTCGATCCGGCTGTTCCAGCAGAAGGAATCATCGCGATCGATGCGCAGAAATCGCCGCAGCTCCCGCGCACGAGCAGCGCGAGGAAGTGATTTGAGCGCCGCAACGGAGGTTCGTGTCCCGCGAGGCGGCGGCTAGGTGAGGCGCGGTTTGCCATAATGTCCCGCTTCCTCCCCGCTCTCTTAGGCACCGGGCCGTTAAGAATCCGATGACGCGCGAAATCACTGCTGCAGTCGTGCATGGGCCCGGCGCTCCGTTCCGCCTCGAGACGCTCGAGCTTGCCGACCCGGCGCCGGATGAGCTGATCGTGCGGGTGGTGGCGTGCGGCATCTGCCAGACGGACGTG
>JBFGLA010000132.1:0-7459 GCA_041576355.1 Burkholderiales bacterium | reverse complement strand
GCGCGCGCATCGCGGCATTGACTACGGCGCGCCGGCGGGAACGCGAGTGCGTGCCGTCGGCGACGGCGTGGTGGAGTTCGCGGGCCGACAGGGGGGCTATGGAAACGTAGTGATCCTGCGCCATCGCGGACAATATTCGACCGTCTACGCGCACCTGAGCGGATTCGCGCGCGGAATCAGGCGCGGCGGCCGCGTCGACCAGGGGGATGTGATCGGTTTTGTCGGGCAGACGGGATGGGCGACGGGACCGCACCTGCATTACGAGTTCCGGATCGCCGGCGAGTCGCGCAACCCGCTTTCCGTGGCGCTGCCTGCAGCGCATCCCGTGGCGTCCGAGGACATGGCTGCGTTCCAGATCCGTTCGACCCCGCTGCTTGCGCAGCTCGATCTTCTCGCCCATACCAATCTCGCCTTGCTGGAGTGACCCGCGTCGGCGGGCACCCGGTGTCTACTCGCGCACTTTACGTCGGCCTGATGTCGGGCACGAGCCTCGACGGGGTCGACGCGGTGCTGGCCGATCTTTCAGCCGGAGAGCCCCACCTGCGTGCGAGCGCGCATCGCGCGTTTGATCCGGCACTCCGCAGCGCGCTGAAGGGCCTGTGCACGCCGGGCAGGGACGAACTCGAACGCGCCGCGACGCTGGGTAACGAGCTTGCGCGCCGCTACGCCACGGCGGTTGGTGACGTGCTCGAGCGCGCGCGCGTCGCGGGAAACGAAGTCCTCGCGATCGGCTGCCATGGCCAGACGGTGCGGCATCGTCCGGAGCTCGGCTACACGATCCAGATCGGCAATGCCGCTTTGCTCGCGGAACTGACCGGGATTCGTGTGGTGAGCGACTTCCGCAGCCGCGACGTTGCGGCCGGGGGGCAAGGTGCGCCGCTTGTGCCGGCATTTCACGCGGCGATCTTTTCGAGCAGCGTGGAAGATCGAGCCATTCTCAATCTCGGCGGAATCGCAAACCTGACTTGGCTTCCCCGGAGAGGAGCGGTCGTCGGTTTCGATTGCGGCCCAGGAAATTGCCTGCTCGATTCCTGGGTCGCGAAGCACCTGGGTAAGCCGTTCGACGACGCGGGTGCATGGGCAGCGGGCGGGAACGTCATTGAGCCGCTGCTTGACCGTCTGCTCGATGAGCCGTTTTTCGCGGCCGTGCCGCCGAAGAGCACGGGGCGCGAGTTGTTCAGCGAAGCCTGGCTTGCAGCAAAGATCCGACCCGGCGACGAGCCGCAGTCGGTTCAGGCAACCCTCCTCGAGCTTACGGCACGAGTCGCGGCAGAAGCCTGTCGACGCAATTTCGGCCCGATCGGACGACTTCTCGTATGCGGCGGCGGTGCGCGCAACCTCAGAGTGCTGGAGAGGCTGCGGGTTCTACTCTCGCCGACGCCGATAGAGACGACTCTGGCGTACGGACTGGATCCGCTGTTGGTGGAAGCGGCCGCGTTCGCGTGGCTTGCAAAGCAAGCGATTTCCGGCGCCACGGCGAGCCTCGTATCGGTGACCGGAGCGCGCGGACCGCGAGTGCTGGGCGCGATCTATCCGGGCGGCTGAGTTGCTGAACTTTCGCAGGATCGAAATACAAAGGGGGCCATCGGCCCCCTTGCAGAGCGCAGGTTGCGGATGCCGTTACACGGAAAACGACGAGCCGCAACCGCAGGTCGTCGTGGCGTTGGGGTTCTTGATCACGAACTGCGCCCCCTCGAGACCTTCCTGATAGTCGATCTCCGCGCCGACCAGATACTGGTAGCTCATCGGGTCGATGAGCAGGGTAACACCGCTCTTTTCCAGCGACGTGTCGTCCTCGTTGCGGACTTCGTCGAACGTGAAACCGTACTGGAAACCCGAGCAACCTCCCCCGGTGACGAAGACGCGCAGCTTGAGGTCGGGGTTTCCCTCCTCTTCGATCAGCTGCCTCACCTTGGTCGCGGCGCTATCGGTGAATACGAAAGGATCCGGCATTTCGGTGACTGCGTTCATGCACTGGCTCCAGAAAAAAAGAAGGGAAACCGGGAAATTATCCCGCCCACGTCGCCCCAAGGTCAATGGGGCCATTCAAGTAACCGGCCATTCAATTCCCTGTTGTCGCGAGCTTCAGTTCGACCGTCCTCGCCTCGGCTTCGCCGTAATGCACGAGCCGCCCTTCGACGACGGCGCCTTGCTGCATCTCGATGCTCTTGTAATGCACATCGCCTTTGACCCGCGAACCCGATTGAAGTTCGAGCGTTTCGGTGGCGTGCAGCGGGCCGTTGATCGTTCCGTTCACGACGACATGCGCCGCCTGGACCTCGCCCTCGATTCGCGCCTGCTCCGACACGACGAGCGTTCCCGGCTGATCGGGAAGCGCGGCGACATTTCCCGTTACCGAGCCGTCCACGCGCAGCCCGCCGCTGAAGAATACGTTTCCCTCGATCCGGGTGGTGGAGCCGATGAGGCTGTCAATCCGGGTCTGAGGTTTGTTCGTCGACTTCTTGAACATGATTTCGTCCTTTCAGCCGAGGGTCACGGTACTCGTCGCCTTTTCCTCGCCCGAGCCGTTTTCGTAGACGCGCACCTGCACGCTCTGCACTTTCGCCTTCGGACCGACGCGGAACGTTCCCTCGACGCGCTGGTAGTACTTGAACGCGAGCCGGAATGCGGATGCCTCCGCGTCCGTCGGCTCGGGAAAACTCATCATAACATTCTTGCCGCTCTCGGTCAGGCTTACGACCAGCTCGAGTCGACCCCGAAATTCGCGCTCGCGCCGGCCCGCGGAAGTGAGAAGCAGCAGACGATAACGGTACTCGCCCGGAAGTACCTCCGGCTCGACCTTGAAACGATAAATGGACAGCGCCTGGCCCTTGCGCGCGTCCGACGACGGCATGCTCTCGAAGATTTCCAGTTCCTCGCGCAGGCGCGCGTTCTCCTGCTCGATGCCCCGTATCTGCTCCGCGAGACGCTCCTGCGCCGTGCGCTCGATCGCGAGCCGGTTGTCGGACGCGTTTGCGATAGCACGTAGCCGATCGCGCTCGGCGCGGATCTCTTCGAGTTCCCGCTTGAGGGCAGAAAGCTCGCCCTCCGCTTCGCTGCGATCAAAGCCCGCAAACCTGCGTCCTTCGTCGTACATCCAGGCTGCCAATGCGCCCGAAACGGCGAACACCGCGACGACTCCCAGCCAGCGCCAGTACCATGGCACCGTGGTATGGACCGACACCTTCGGCGCGGTAATGCCGAAGCGCTGACGGAACTTGCGGAAGCCGGCGGCCATGATTCTGATCTACGGCACCACCGGAATCTGCATGAGCCCGAGCGTCTCTTGCAGGCCGAACATGATATTCATGTTTTGCACGGCCTGCCCCGAAGCCCCCTTGACCAGATTGTCGATCACCGACAGGACGACGACCGTGTCGCCGCGTGATGTCGTTTCCTTCGGGCGATGCACCGCGATGCGGCATGTATTCGCGGCTCGGACCGAGCGCGTATCCGGGTGGCTGCCGGCGGGCATCACGTCCACGAACGCTTCGTTCGCATAGCGCTTCTCATACAGCGACTGCAGATCGAGCTCTCGCGTCAGGCGAGCGTAGAGCGTGGCCAGAATCCCGCGCACCATGGGCACAAGATGCGCGGTAAACACGAGGCCGACTTCCCGGCCGGCGACTTGCGCGAGACCTTGCCGGATTTCCGGCCAGTGCCGGTGGCCGGGCACGGCGTAGGCCATGAAATTCTCGGATACCTCGGATTGCAGCAGATGCACCTCGGTCTTGCGGCCCGCGCCGCTCGCGCCCGATTTCGCGTCGGCGATGAGATGATCGGCATCGACCGCGTCCGCCTCGAGCAGTGGCAGGAATCCGAGCTGCGTCGCGGTGGGATAGCAGCCGGGATTCGCGACCAGCCGCGCACTGCGTATTCTTTCACGGTTCATCTCGCACAGTCCGTAGACCGCCTGCGCGACCAGTTCCGGCGCTGCGTGCTTCACACGGTACCAACGCTCCCACTCGGCGACATCCCGGATCCGGAAATCCGCGGACAGGTCGACGATCCTGGCGCCGCGCTCGAGGAGCGATCGCGCCCCGCTCATCGCCACACCATTGGGTGTCGCGAAAAAAACCACGTCGCACTGATGCAGGGGTGCCTTATCGGGCTGCGAGAAGGAAAGGTCCACGCGGCCACGCAGGCTCGGAAACATCGTCGCAACCGGAGTGCCCGCTTCCTGGCGCGACGTGATTGCAGCGAGTTCCACTTGTGGATGCTGGGCGAGCAAGCGCAGCAGCTCGACGCCGGTGTATCCGGTTCCGCCTACGATGCCCGCCTTGATCATGTTCTCTTCGGAGCGAAATGCAGTGCTGAGTCCCTGCGATGTCGTTGCAGCCCGGACCGCACGCCAGGATGACACCCCACTTCTGCACCCCCTAATGAAAAAGCCGCCTCGGGGCGGCTTTTCCTCGATCTCGGGACCGTCGGTCCCTGTGCCTTAGCGCTTCGAGAACTGCTTACGCCGCCTCGCCTTGTGCAATCCGACTTTCTTTCGCTCGACTTCGCGCGCGTCCCGCGTCACCAGGCCGGCCGCGCTCAGCGCGGGCTTAAGCTCTGCATTGTACTCGACGAGCGCCCGGGCGATGCCGTGCCGAACCGCACCGGCCTGGCCGCTCTCTCCACCACCGTGCACGTTGACGGCAATGTCGAAACTTGCCGTGTTCTTGGTCAGCTCCAGAGGTTGGCGCACGATCATGCGGCCGGTTTCGCGCGCGAAAAACTCGTCGACGGGCTTGCCGTTCACGACGATTGCGCCCTTGCCGGGCTTGACGAAGACGCGCGCGACGGAGCTCTTGCGACGACCCGTACCGTAATAGTAATCCCCGACCATTTTTCCTTGCCTCAGAGTTCGAGAGCCGTTGGCCGCTGCGCGCTATGCGGGTGCGTGCCGTCGGCGTACACCTTGAGCTTGCGCAGCATCGCGGAGCCGAGAGGGCCCTTGGGAAGCATGCCCTTCACGGCCCTTTGTAGCACGCGCCTCGGATACTTGGCGTGAAGCTTTGCGAAATTGGTTTCCCGGACCCCGCCCGGAAAACCGGTATGGCGATAGTATTTCTTGTCGACCGCCTTGGCGCCGGTCACACGGAGCTTCGCCGCATTCACAACGACGATGTAGTCGCCGGTATCGACGTGAGGCGTAAACTCGGGCTTGTGCTTGCCACGCAGGCGTGTCGCGATCTGCGCTGCGAGCCTGCCCAGAACCTTTCCTTGCGCATCGACGACGTACCAGCCTTGCGTGACATCGCCGGGTTTGGCCGAGAAGGTTTTCATGATCCAGGTACGTCAAAAAGGGCGTAATTCTATGCGAGGCGCGCGACCCGGTCAAAGCCAAGCGCCGTCTCCCAGAAAAAAAATGGCGCAACTCGCTAGAGTTGCGCCGAATCCACCAAAGGAGGAGGGTGGAGGAGACAATTCAGATCGGCGCTCCATGAAGCGCCTACACGGCTCGCAGTATGAGCGCGACAATGGTGCGTTGCAAGGGCATTTTGCTAATCGCTTAATTAATTCTATGGATGGATGCGAGATACTGCTTACCATGTTGATATTTAAAAAGAACATCGCGTTTTTTATGATAAATCCACAGTGCATTCAGGTATAAGTGCGAACAAAATCACAGTTTGTATGCTGCAATGCACAAGATACCTAATTTAATTGGAAAAACTGTATGGACTGCGCAGTGAAATGGACTGGCGGTATGACTTTTGTCGCCGAAACGGGAAGCAACCACCTGGTCACGATGGACGGCGCGCCCGAGGGTGGCGGCCGAAACCTGGCGCCCCGGCCTATGGAAATGGTGCTCGTCGGGACGGGAGGGTGTAGCGCCTACGACGTGGTCGCGATCCTGAAGAAGAGCGGCCAGGCGGTAACCGGGTGCGAAGTCAAGCTGACTTCGGAGCGCGCGCCGAGCGATCCCAAGGTGTTCACCAGGATCCACATGCACTTCACCGTGAGCGGCAAGGGGCTCAAGCGCAACGTCGTCGAGCACGCCATCCGGCTCTCGCACGACAAGTACTGCTCGGCTTCCATCATGCTCGGCAAGACCGCCGAGATCACTCAGGACTACGAGATCGTCGACGAGTGAGGCGACGCTCCGCGCCTAGACTCGATAGGCAACGCGGGTCATCGCCTTAGCGAGTACGCGCATCGCGATCTTCGCCGGCGCAGGGAGCTCCGCCGCGCCGAGCGCGACCGCGGTGGCGCGGTGCTTTGCCTCGTCGGCGCGCATGGTCTCGATCACGACCGCCGTACGCCGGTCCGCCGGGTCGAGTTGGGCGAGATGACCCGAGAGATGCTCTTCGACCTGGTGCTCGGTTTCGGCGAGAAACGCCAGGTTCCAGCGATCGCCGAGCACCCCGGTCGCCGCACCGATCGCAAAGGACCCCGCGTACCAGAGCGGATTCAGCAGACTCGGCCGGCCGCCCAACTCGCGGATCCGCTGCGCGCTCCAGGCGAGGTGATCCTCCTCCTCGCGCGCAGCCTCCTCGAGCGAGCCTCGCATGTCATCCTGGCGCGCGGTCAGCGCCTGGCCCTGGTAGAGCGCCTGGGCGCAGACTTCGCCGACGTGATTGACCCGCATCAGCGCCGCTGCATGTGTGCGCGCGCCAGCGTCGAAATTGACATCGTCCACTCGGTCCGCCGGGAAAGGCCGCTGCGCGCGGTGTACACCCGCCACCGTGCGCAGCGCGCGGTCGAAACCGGCGATCCATGCGTCGACGAAGAGCGGCATAAGGGGAGTATAGACAAGAAAACGGGCGCCTCGCGACGCCCGTTTTGAGCGGATTGGCCGGTCGAAACCGGCTGGAAGGACGATCCGCTTACAGCGCGTGGCGGATGACGAAGGCGATCAGGCGCGGGTCTTCGCCCGCCAGCGGCGCGGCGTTCGTCGAAGACTGGGCACCGCCGTCGTCCGTGTGGAACGCGTAGGATGCCCTCTCACCGTTGGTGATCGTGGCGTAGGTGACGCTGAGCGCGGTGCGCTTGGAGACGTTGTAGACATAGGCGAACGCCATCATCTTCGCGTCGGTACCGGAGGTCGTCGCGGCCTTCTTGTTCTCGCCCGCCTTGGTGTAGTGGAAATGCAGCTCGTTCGGACCGGTCGTGTAGCTCACCGGGATTGTCCACGCCGTGCGCTCGGCCGTAACCACCTTGTCGATCGAATTCTTCAGCTCCGCTTTGTTGTAGGCCACACCGACCTTCAGCCCGGCCTGGCTGAACCAGGTATTGATCGTGTCGGCGCGCTTGTCTTGAGTGGCCGCAACCGGCGCGTCCGGCTTCGAACGGTAGGCACTGTACTCGACCAGGAAATTGCGTGCGCGGTAAGACGGGTTGACGGTGACCGCGTTGCCCTTGCGCTCGCCGGAGTTGAGGTCCGCCTCGGCGACATCTGCGTTCGTCGAGTAGCCACCGGTGAACGCGAACCCACCCCAGTTCGGCGAATCCCAGCGGATCACGTTGG
>JBFGLA010000131.1:0-7485 GCA_041576355.1 Burkholderiales bacterium | reverse complement strand
CACGGTGACCGCGGCGACGGGCCTGAGCGCCGCGTGCAGGCGGTCGACGCGCAAGTACGGGAAACCGGGCACGCGCGTCTGCTGGGCGTCGCGCACACCGGCGGCGTCGATCTCGGAATCGAGCGCGGCGTACCACTGGGCGCACTCGCGCAGCTGGAAGGAGGAGGATTCGAGGTGAGCGCGAAACGGCGCCTGCGCCGCGCAGCCCGCGGCGAGTGCAAGCGCCAGCGCCGTCGCAATGCGCGCGAAGCCGCGACTCACGGCCGCGCTCCTTCGGGCGCGGCGCGACGCTCGATCTCGCGCACCATCGCCGCGAACTGTTCCTCGACCGTACCGCGCAGCGCCGCCATACCGACGATCGGCGGCAGATCGAATCCCGGCTCGATGGTTCCGAAGTACCGCAGCACGATACCGCCGCGCAGGAAATCCGGATGGATTTCGTAACGCCCGGTCATGCGCCGCACGGTGCCGGCCACCGCGCGCGAAGCGATCCACTCGAAGGGCCACTCGACGACTTCCAGCCGCACGTCGATAGGAAACGAAAAAAACAGGAACCGGGCTTCACCGCGCTGCTCGATCTCGACCTGGTTGCCGCGGCGCTCGAGTACGGTGCTCTTCGTGATTCCCGGTATGAACTGCGGCAACCGCTCATAATCGGAGATCACCTGCCACACGAGCTGCGGGGTCGCCGCGATCGCGGCGCGCGCCCGCACCTCGACTCTGTCGCCGTCACGCTCCGCGTTGACGTCGTAGTCCTCGGCCGCGCTCGCCGAAGCGGCAAGCGCCGCGATCAGCGCGCCGGCCATGAAATCATCGCGCCAAACGCGCATCCGTAGGAGTTAGGACGTTGACTCGCCTCGCTAAGTTATCACATTGCGCTCGCCGAGCATGCGGATCGCGTCGCGGTTGGACCACGAGAAGCACCGCTCGGCCGCCTCGCGCCAGGGCAGCCACGCGCTGGCGAGATGCTCCGCCGGCGCGATCGCGACCGGCAGGCGCCGCGGCAGCTCGAGGCTGAACACATGCTCGGTGTTGTGGGTGACCCCCGGCGCGAACCGGCTGCGCCATTGCCCGTAGATCTCGAACGTATTGACCACGTTCCAGCGCACGAGCCGACCCGCGGCGGGATCGATTCCGGTCTCCTCTTGCACTTCCCGGGTCGCCGCCTGCTCGAGCGGCTCATCCAAGCGGTCGATCGATCCGGTGACCGACTGCCAGTAGCCCGGCCGTCCCGCGCGCTCGAGCAGCAAGACATCGAGCCCCGAGGTGTGCACGACGACGAGCACCGAGACCGGAAGCTTGTGGCTCATTCGGAGCGCCCGGGCGGAATCTCCGGCAGATCGAGCCCCCGCGCCGGATCGATGAACACGGCGAAGAACGGCGTGTCGCGCGTCGCCCAGTTCCTCGCGCTCGAATCGAGCACGTCGAGCAGGGTGCCGTAGTCCTCCGGCGGCAGATCGCGCGCCGCGCCGCCGTTCTCGAAGATGAGCAGATATCCGGCGGCGGCGCGCCAGGACAGGTCGGTCAGACAGTCCTCGAGCGCATCCCAGTTGGCCCCGAACCACTGCGGAAAGCGCAGCGCCTCGGCGATCCTCTCCAGCAGCGCCGGCTTCGCGACTACACCGTCAAGCGATATCCGCACCGCATCGAGGCCGCGTTCGCGCGCCTCCGCGAGAAGAGCGTCCGCGCCCGGCGCGCGGTACACGCCGGAAGCGGAGACGTCGCCCAAGCACCCGGCTGCTTTGTCCGCGCTCATCGATGCCCGCTCACTCGAGAATGCGCTTGAAGCTGCGGTAATGATCGTGCGTGTAGTAGCGCTCCCCGCCCTGGCCGGCGACGATCCGCCGCGCGCCGCGGTCCCGCGCGCCGGGCGTGCGCACCGTGTACTCGCGATAGTAGCCGCGCTCGCGCAACGGCAGCAGCCTTTCCCGGTTGTTGAAGATCGCGCCGTCCTTGCGGTACGGGAACGGGCCGCCCTTGGCGATGAGCGCGAGCGTCTGCCGCGCTTCGGGCGGAAGGTCCGTAACCCGGATCTCCCCGACCGGGGAAAACGCCGCCGCCTGCGCGGCGATCAGGCAGGCGAGGATCGATGCGTAGAGCCTGCGCATGCCGGGACGCGCCGAAGGTCACTGCGCCGGGTTGCGCAGGCGAAGGTGAAGCTCGCGGAGCTGTTTCTCGGTGGCCGGCGACGGTGCGCCGGTGAGCAAATCCTGCCCGCGCTGGGTCTTGGGAAAGGCTATCACGTCGCGGATCGCGTCCACCCCCGCCATCAGCGCAACGAGGCGATCGAGCCCGAACGCGATTCCGCCGTGCGGCGGCGCGCCGTACTGGAGCGCATCGAGCAGGAAGCCGAACTTCGCGCGCTGATCCTCTGGCGAAATCTTCAGCGCGCGAAATACCTGCTGCTGGACCTCCGGGCGATGAATCCGCACCGAGCCCCCGCCGATCTCCCAGCCGTTCAGGACGAAGTCATACGCCTTGGCGTACGCCTTCCCGGGCGAGGATTCGACGAAATCCTCGTGCCCGTCCTTGGGGCTGGTGAACGGATGGTGGCGCGCCTTCCACTGCTTCGACTCGGCGTCGAACTCGAACATGGGAAAGTCGACCACCCAGAGCGGACGCCAGCCGGGCTCGACGAGGCCGCGTTCGTGCCCGATCTTCTGCCTGAGCGCCCCCAGGGTCTCGTTTACCTTGTCCGCGAGATCGGCGCCGAAGAAGATGACGTCGCCGTCGGCCGCGCCGGTGCGCGCGAGAATTTCCGCGATCGCGCTCGCGTGCAGATTCTTCACGATCGGCGACTGCAGTCCCTCGGCGCCCTTCGCGCGCTCGTTCACCTTGATCCAGGCAAGCCCCTTCGCTCCCAGGCCCTTCACGTATTCGACATAGCCGTCGATCTCGCCGCGCGTGAGCGCGCCGCCGCCTGGAAGGCGAAGGGCGGCGACCCGGCCGCCGGCCTGGTTCGCGGGCGCGGAGAACACCTTGAACTCGACGTCCTTCACGACGTCGGTGAGCTCGGCGAGCTTCAGCGGCACGCGCAGGTCGGGCTTGTCCAGGCCGTAATCGCGGATCGCATCGTCGTAGCGCATCACGGGAAACGGATCAGGCAGATCGACCCCGATCGTCTCCTTGAACACGCTGCGGACCAGCGCCTCCATCAGCGCGCGGATCTGCTCCTCCACGAGGAACGAGGTCTCGATATCGATCTGCGTGAACTCGGGCTGGCGGTCGGCGCGCAAATCTTCGTCGCGGAAGCACTTGACGATCTGGTAGTAGCGGTCGAAGCCCGCGATCATCAGCATCTGCTTGAAGAGCTGCGGCGACTGCGGCAGCGCGTAAAAATGACCGTCGTGCAGGCGCGAGGGCACCAAAAACTCGCGCGCGCCCTCGGGCGTGGACTTGTACAGAAACGGGGTCTCGATGTCGATGAAGCCGTTCTGGTCGAGGAAGCGCCGCGCGGCCATCGCCGCGCGGTGGCGCAGCCGCAAGTTGCGCTGCATCGGCTCGCGCCGCAGATCGAGCACCCGATTCTCGAGCCGCACGCTTTCGGACAGGTTCTCGTCATCGAGCTGGAACGGAGGCGTCGCCGAGGGGTTGAGAAGCTCCACTTCGTGCGCCAGGACTTCGATCGCGCCCGAGCGCAAGTTCGGATTGACCGTCCCCTCGGGCCGCGGGCGCACCCGGCCGGTGACCCTGAGCACGTACTCGTTTCGTGCCCGGTCGGCGATCCGGAATGCGTCGGGCCGGTCGGGATCGCACACGA
Organism: Burkholderiales bacterium; assembly: GCA_041576355.1. GTDB lineage: Bacteria > Pseudomonadota > Gammaproteobacteria > Burkholderiales > SG8-39 > JAOUFA01. The sequence goes on along the minus strand of JBFGLA010000131.1, from coordinate 3,725 downwards.
CCTGCGCCAGACCTTCGCGATCGCGCAGATCGATGAATATGACGCCACCGTGATCGCGGCGGCGATGCGCCCACCCGCACACGGTTACCGTATGGCCGATGAGGTCGGCGGAGAGCTCGCCGCAGTAATGCGTTCGCATATGGGCGCTCGGCGGTGGCTCAGGGTCGCTTGGCGCCGCGCCCGTTCGCAGCCACGACGCCCATGGAGATGATGTACTTGAGCGCGTCGTCGACGCTCATCTCGAGCTCGATCACGTCCGCGCGCGGCAACATCACGAAGTAGCCGCCGGTCGGGTTGGGGGTGGTCGGCACGTACACGCTCACGTAATCACCCTCGAGATGATTCACGACATCGCCCCCCGGCACGCCGGTGAGAAAGGCTATCGTCCACATGCCCGGGCGCGGCCATTGAATCAGCAACGCCTTGCGAAACGCCTGCCCGCTCGATGAAAACAGCGTGTCCGAAACCTGCTTGACGCTCGAATAGATCGACGAGACCACCGGAATCCGGTGCAGGATGTCGTGCCAGAGCCTGACCAGCCGCTCGCCGATGAAGTTGGCTGCGAATACGCCGGTGAGAAAAACGATGAGCAGCGTGAGGATCACGCCCAGGCCGGGTATGTGCACGCCGAGCCAGTTTTCGGTGCGCCAGGCCCCGGGCAACAAATGCAGGCTCTGGTCGAGCATGTCGACGATCAGATTCAGGACCCAGATCGTGATGACGAGCGGGATCCAGATCAGCAATCCGGTAATGAAGTACTTCTTCACGGTTCCTCAAAAGAAAAAAGCCCCGGCGCGGTGCGCGTTCGGGAGCCGGGGGCCCGCGCCCGGAAGCCCGGCGCGCAGGCGATCGGGTGGCGGGAGTTCAGTTCGTGGTGCAGGCCGGGCAAGCGCCCTGGCCGCAGGCGGGAGCTCCCTCCGCCTTGGCGTCGGACTTCGGATCGGCCTTGGCGTCGGACTTGGATTCGGCAGGCTTCGCGCTGCCGTTCTTGAAATCGGTCGCGTACCAGCCGCTGCCCTTCAGCTGGAAACCCGCCACGCTCAGCAGCTTCTGGAAAGTCGACTTGGCGCACGTCGGGCACACCGTCATCGGCGGCTCGGACACCTTCTGTAAGTATTCGCTCTGAAACCCGCATTCCGAGCAACGGTACTCGTAGATCGGCATGAATGTCTCCCGAAAGAGGCGCGGATTATACCGCAGGGGTGCAGCTACGCGACTGATTTCGGGGCGAAATCCGTACTTTCAAGGACCCAAGATGTAAAAGTCCTTCAGCGGGTCCGGGCGGAAATATCGCTCCCAGCAAGCGCCAGTGAGGAATTTCGGGGTTCCACACGTCAATGAAAAACAAACGAGCATAGGGCTTAAAGTGGGCTCCGGCCTGCTCAGAACGGAATGTCGTCCTCCATGTCGTCGAACTTGCCCGCGGGCTTCTTCGCCGGTGCCTTGCCCTCGGCGGCGCCGCTGCGCGCCTCGGCGGCCGGAGCCTCAGCGCGCGGCTCGCCCGAACCGGAGCGCGAGCCGAGCATCTTCATCTGGTCGGCCATGATCTCGGTCGTATAGCGATCCTGCCCGTCCTTGTCCTGCCACTTGCGGGTGCGCAGGCGCCCTTCGACATAGACCTGGGAACCCTTCTTCAGGTACTCGCCGGCGATCTCGGCCAGGCGGCCGCGGAAGACGATGCGGTGCCACTCGGTCTCCTCCTTCTTTTCGCCGCTCGTCTTGTCGGTCCACTGAAACGAAGTCGCCACCGACACGTTCGTAATCGCCGCGCCGTCGGGCATATAGCGCGTCTCGGGATCGCGCCCGAGGTTGCCTACGAGAATGACCTTGTTCACGGATGCCATGGCATCTCCTCTCCCTCGTTCGTTGCCGGCGGACCGGGAAGGACCGCGCGGGCCTGCTGTTTACTTCTAGGCTTCTCCCATCAACAGTTTCTTCACGCTGCTCTCGTCCCACTGGCCGGGCACGACCTTGAGCCGCGCGATGCGCTCGTGCTCGACCACGACGGCCTCCCGCACGCCGCGCACGCGCGCCAGCGCATCGCCCAGGCTTTGCAGATCGACCCCGGCTGAGACAGAAAACGTCAAACTCGAAAGCTCGTTGACCGCGCCCGCCAGCGGCCGCATCCCGGCCGCCAGCAGCAGCCAAAGCACGGCCAGCGCCGCGCACACGGCGAACACGGCGTTCGCGCCGTGGTGCTCGGCGACCCAGCCGCCCAACAGACCGCCGAAGAACAGCCCCAGCGTTTGCGTCGTGTTGTAGACGCCGATCGCGGCGCCGCGCGCGTGCGCCGGGGCGAGGCGCGAGACGAGCGAGGGCAGCAGCGCCTCCAGGATGTTGAACGCGACGAAAAAGCCGAGCATCAGCACGGCGAGACCCGCGAGCGACCACGCTGCGGCGCCGAGCAGCATCTCCACCGCGGCGAGCAAAGCGACGGCGCCAAGCAGCACCGGCTTGTGATGGCCGCGCCGGTCGGCGTAGAAAATCGGCGCCACCATGAGCGCGAACGAGGCGAGCACGACCGGGAGGTAGAGCGTCCAGTGCTCGGCGAGCGCGAGGCCTGCCTCGACCAGCCGCAGCGGAACGACCACGAACAAGGCCATCTGCACGACGTGCAGCACGAAGATGCCCGCGTTGAGCCGAAGCAGTTCGGGCGAGAGCACGTCCGCGACGCGGCGCCCGCCCGCAGGGACGGCGTGCGCCTGCGGCGGCGGGTCGGGTACGAGCGCGCTGAGGACCCAGATCGCCGCGAGCGAGAGCAATCCGGTGAGCGTGAACAGCCCTGCCATTCCGACCGCGCGGTAGAGCGGCGGCGCGACCACGAGCGAGAGCGCGAATGCGAATCCGATCATGGCGCCGATCATCGCCATCACCTTGGTGCGATGCTGGTCCCGCGTGAGGTCGGCGGCGAGCGCCACCACGACCGAGGAGATCGCGCCCGCGCCTTGCAGCGTCCGCCCCGCGATCGTGGTCCAGATGTCGGTCGCGGTCGCGGCGAGAAAGCTGCCCGCGGCGAATACGACGAGCCCGACGATGATCACCGGCTTGCGGCCCCAGCGGTCGGAGGCCATGCCGAACGGGATCTGCAGGATCGCCTGCGCGAGACCGTACGCGCCCAGCGCAATGCCGACCAGCGTCAAGTTGTCCCCACCCGCGAGCTTGGGCGCATGCACGGCGAAGACCGGGAGGATGAGGAAGAGCCCCAGCATGCGCAGGCCGAAGATCCCGGCCAGGCTCGCGCCGGCGCGGATCTCGATGCGGGTCATTCGGCTCATACCGGAATCTGCGCGGAATCGGCGCGGGAGCAGCGCGAGGTGGCGTGACGCGAGGGGAAGCCATTATAGTAGCAGGTTTACTCCGCTTGCCCGAGTGAGCCAAGGGAAATCCGATCGAGTGGACTCGATTCGCATCCGCGGTGCGCGCACGCACAACCTGAAGAACCTGAGCCTCGAGCTGCCGCGCAACCGGCTCGTCGTCATCACCGGTCTGTCCGGATCGGGCAAGAGCTCGCTCGCGTTCGACACGCTGTACGCCGAAGGGCAGCGCCGTTACGTCGAATCGCTCTCGGCCTATGCGCGCCAGTTCCTCGTGCTGATGGAAAAGCCCGACGTCGATCTGATCGAGGGCCTGTCGCCGGCGATCGCGATCGAGCAGAAGGCCGCGAGCCACAACCCGCGCTCGACGGTGGGCACCGTGACCGAGATTTACGATTACCTGCGCCTGCT
>JBFGLA010000130.1:0-7513 GCA_041576355.1 Burkholderiales bacterium | reverse complement strand
GCTGCGATCGTTCCAGTCCAGGATGCGCGAGAACACTTCCGCCCCGACCACCAGGGCGCGCCGGCTGGTGCCAGCGCGGATGAAGCCATCTGCCGTCGCGAGCCCGTACACGAATCCGCTGCACACGGCCTGGATGTCGAACGCTGCGCAACCCTTGACGCCGAGCTTCGCCTGCAGCAGGCAGGCCGTGCTCGGAAACACGTAATCGGGCGTGGAGGTCGCGACGATGATGAGGTCGATCTCGCCCGGCGCGATACCCGCCGCTTCGAGCGCGCCCCGGCTCGCCTCGAGCGCGAGATCGCTCGAGGCCTGCGATTCTTCGGCGATGCGGCGCTCGACGATGCCGGTGCGCTCGCGGATCCAGGAGTCGCTCGTCTCCAGACGCGCCTCGAACTCGGCGTTGGTCATCACGCGCGGCGGCAAGTAGCTGCCGGTGCCGACGATACGCGAATAGGTCATTGCGCTTGCGCCGCGAGCCCCGAGGCGGGCTGCGCCGGCTGGAGCTCCGACATCTTGCGCGTGATCCGCTGCACGACGCTGTTGCGGACTTCTTCCACCGCGCGTCCGAGTGCTTGCTGGTACGCGAACGCGTCGGCCGATCCGTGGCTTTTGATCACGATTCCCCGCAGCCCGAGAAGGCTCGCCCCATTGTAGCGCCGGTGGTCCATGCGGCCGCGAAACGCCTTGATCGCGGGCAGCGCGAGCAACGCCGCAAGCCGCGTCAGAACGGTGCGCTTGAACTCCTCGCGCAGCGCTCCGGCGATCATCTGGGCGACACCCTCGGATGCCTTGAGCACCGCGTTGCCGACGAATCCGTCGCATACGACGACGTCTGTCGTTCCCCTGTAGATGTCGTTGCCCTCGACGTTGCCGTAGAAATTGAGCCCGCTCGCCCGCAGGAGGTCGGCCGCCTGCTTGACCGTCTCGTTGCCCTTGATGTCCTCGACGCCGATGTTGAGCAGGCCGACCGAGGGCTGGTCCTTGTGCTCGACAGCCGCCACCAGCATCGCACCCATGATGCCGAACTGCATCAGCTGCTCGGCCGTGCAGTCGACATTCGCGCCGAAATCGAGCATATAGGTGTAGGTGCCGCGCATATTCGGCACCACCGTCGCCAGCGCCGGGCGATCGATACCGGGCAGCATTTTCAGCACGAAGCGGGAAATCGCCACCAGCGCGCCGGTGTTCCCAGCGCTCACGCACGCATGCGCTTCACCGGTTTTCACGAGATTGACTGCGACGCGCATCGAGGAATCTTTCTTGCCGCGCAGCGCAGTCGCCGCCGGCTCGTCCATCTCGACCACCTCGCTCGCGTGGCGCACCCGCAGGCGCGGCCCCGGCGCGGCACGGCGCGCCGCGAGCTCGGCCTCGATCGCGTCGTGCAACCCGACCAAGACCACGTCGATCTCGGGATTCGCGGCCTGGTACTCGAGCACGGCCGGAACCGTCACGTGGGGCCCGTGATCGCCCCCCATGCAGTCGACCGCCAAAGTGATGTCCATCGCGTCTCGGTACCGAGCGCCCCGCGCAGGCCGGCGGGCGCGCGCACGGCACGCGCGAGACGCGCTGCCGCCACGCTCCGCGCCGAGTGCGGCGCGCGCGGCGACCCGTTATTCGCCTTTGACCTTGACGACCTTCTTGCCGCGGTAGTAGCCCGTCGGGCTGACGTGGTGGCGCAGGTGCACTTCACCGCTCGTCGGCTCGACCGCGAGCGCCGGGTTCGCGAGAAAGTCGTGTGCGCGGTGCATGTTGCGACGGGACGGGGACTTCTTGTTCTGCTGGACTGCCATTTCGATTCTCCTAAGTGTTCACGCGTGTCGAGCTGGCGCCCTTCACCCGCGTTTAGTTCTCTCGCCGTTCGGCTTGCCGCCGACAAGGCCACGCAGCCCGGCAAAAGGCGACGCCTGGCGTGCATCGACGCCCTGCCGATCATTTATCGCGCCGCAATCGTCGTGCCGCGGCGCGTACGGGATTCCAAGCAACAACTCGTCTTCAAGCAACTCCCGCACCGGCATCTCCTTACCCGCGAGCACGAAATCTGGTGTGCCGGCATCGAGCGGTACGTCATCCATTTCTGCGAGCGATCCCGCGAGCACCAGCGTCGAATCGATCTGCACCGGCAACTCCAGGATTCCCAGGCACCTTTGGCATGAAATTCTCAGCGCGCCCTGAATCCGCACGCGCAATCCGGGCCGGCCCCTGTCGTCGTGCACCCCCGCTAACGACCACTCGAGAGCGCCCGATTCGGCGGCGAGCACGTCTTTGAGCCGCGGAAGATCCGCGGCGCGCCAACTGCCCGTAAGCCTCTTGCCGAGGCGAGCGAACTCGAACCCGTCAATGACAGGCTGGATCGACATCAAAACGGCGGATGCTATCATCCGCAAGAAACCGTTGTCAAAACAATGTCATGGTTCAAGTCCGCAAGCTCGTTCTGGCATCCACTTCGGTCTATCGCCGCCAGCTCCTCACGCGGCTCGGGCTCGAATTCGAGTGCGCGGCCCCTGCGATAGACGAGACGCCCGGCGCTGTCGAATCGCCCGCCGACACCGCGACGCGGCTCGCCGAGCTGAAGGCGCGCGCGCCAGCGGCGCGCCATCCGGACGCCCTGATCATCGGATCGGACCAGGTCGCCGCGCTCGGCGGCGAGCGCCTGGGCAAGCCCGGCGACCACGACAGCGCCGTACGCCAGCTTCGTGCCGCGAGCGGAAAAACCGTCGATTTCCACACCGCCGTTTGCGTGCTCGATACGCGCAGCGGGCGGGTACGCGGCCGCATCGTGCCCTGCCGGGTCAGCTTCCGCGCGCTCAGCGCGCCTGAAATCGAGACGTATTTGCGGCGCGAGCAGCCCTACGACTGCGCCGGTAGCGCCAAGTCCGAGGGCCTGGGGATCGCGTTGATCGAGCGCATCGAGACCGACGATCCGACCTCGCTCATCGGGCTGCCGCTGATCGCGCTCACCGCCCTGCTCGCCGAGTCGGGCTGTCCGGTCCTCGGCCCCGCCTGAACCCGGCCACGATGGAGGCGGCGCTGTACGCGATCCCGACCCCGCTCGGCGGCGCGGCTGCCAACGCGCTTCCCACCTCCGTCCTGCAGACCGTGCGCAGCTTGCGCGACTTCGTCGCCGAGAGCGCAAAGAGCGCGCGCAGCTTTCTCGCGCAAGTGGGCATGCCTTGTCCGATGCGGGAGATCGAGATCGCCATTCTCGACGAGCATACGCCCGAGAGCGCGGTGCCGGCCCTTCTCGCCCCGCTGCGCGCCGGGCGCAATCTCGGGCTGCTCTCCGAGGCGGGCTGTCCCGCAATTGCCGACCCCGGTGCCGCTCTCGTCGAGGCCGCGCACCGCGAAGGCTATCGCGTCGCGCCCCTCGTCGGCCCCTCGGCGATCGTGCTCGCGCTGATGGGTTCCGGCCTCGAAGGCCAGCGCTTCGCTTTCTGCGGCTATCTGCCTCGAGACGCCGGCGAGCGCGAGCGCGCCATCCGCCGCATCGAGAAGCGCTCGATGATGGAGCGAGAGACCCAGATCTTCATCGAGACGCCGTATCGCAACGACGCGCTGCTACAGGCGCTTCTTGCCGCGTGCGCGCCCGAGACGCGGATCGGCGTCGCGTGCGACCTGACCTTGCCGGGCGAGGCGATCGCGGTGCGCACAGCAACCGAGTGGCGCCGCTCGAACAGCGCGATCGGCAGGCGCCCCGCCGTCTTTCTGCTGCTCGCGCAGCCGCGCGCTCAGCGCAGCGGCGCGTAGCGCAGGATCCACCCGCCGAGCGAATCCGCGGCGCCCGCCCCGAGGCGGCGCGCGAACTTCTCGGCCAGGTTTTCCTTTTCCGTGAAGTCGACGATGCTCTCAGCCTTGATGACCTCGCGCGCGACGTGATCGAGGCTCCCGACGGCATCGGCGAGCCCCAGCTCGATGCTCTTCTGGCCCGACCAGATCAACCCGGAAAACGTCTCCGGCCCCTCTTTCAGCCGCTTACCCCGACCCTCGCGCACAACCGCGATGAACTGCTGGTGGATCTCGTCCATCAGCGCCTGCGCGTACTGCTGGTGCTTCGGATCGAGCGGCAAGAACGGATCGAGCATGCCCTTGTTATCTCCCGAGACAAGCAGCCGGCGCTCGACTCCGAGCTTTTCCATCAGCCCGGTGAAGCCGAACCCGTCCATGCGAACGCCGATCGACCCCACGATGCTCGACTTGCTGACGTAGATGCGGTCCGCCGCGGCCGCGACGTAATACCCGCCGGAGGCGCACACATCCTCGACCACCGCATACAGCGGCACGTTGGGGTATTTCTTGCGCAGGCGGCGCATCTCGTCGTAGATCGTCTGCGCCTGAACGGGGCTTCCTCCCGGGCTGTTGATGCGCACGACCACGCCTTGCGTGTTCTTGTCCTTGAACGCAGCCTGCAACGCTGCGGTCACCTTGTCGGCGCTCGCGTCGGCACCGGGCGCGATGATTCCGTTCAGCTCGACCAGCGCCGTGTGCTTGCCACCCTTGCCCTCCAGCCCCGCCTTCCAATCGATCGCGAGCAGGGCGAACATCGCGATGTACACGAAGAGGAGCAGCTTGAAGAATATGCCCCACATGCGTGCGCGCCGCTGCTCCTTGAGCGCCGCGGTCGCGAGCCGCTCGACCAATTCGCGTTCCCACGGTCCGCCTGCCTGTCCCCCGCCGTCAGCCATGTTCCGTTCCCAGGTAATAGACGTTGCCCTCGCGTTCTTCGACGCGCAGGCGCACCAGCGGCGTGCTGCCGCAAGGCCCGCCCAGGCAGCTTCCGCTCGCCGCCTCGTAGGTTGCGCCGTGCGTCGAGCATATCAAATTGCGTCCGTCGGAGTCGAAGAACTCCGCCTCGCGCCAGTCGAGTTCCATCGGCATGTGCCCGCAGCGATTCAGGTACGCGCGCACGCGCCCCTCGAAGCGAACGGCGAAGGCCGGCGCGCTCGCGCCGTGGTAGTCGACCTCGAAGCGCACGCCTGGTCCCGACTCGGCGAGCGCGCTCGAGGGGCAGATCAGCCGCGCGTCGCCAGCCACTGTCTCAGCTCCGCGACGCTCGCGACGCAGCCGAGCGGCTCGAGCGCGCGCAGCGCCGCCTCCGGGTGCGCGCCGTAGGTGACTGCGACCGCATCGACTCCGGCGCTCCTCGCCATTTCGAGGTCGTGCGAGGTGTCGCCCACCATGAGCGCGCCGGGCGGGTCGACCGACAGCTCCTGCATCAGCTCGAGCAGCATGGCGGGGTGGGGTTTGGGATGCGTCTCGTCCGCGCAGCGCGACGCCGCGAAGTGCTCGCCGAGCCCGCTTGCCGCAAGCGCGCGATCGAGCCCGCGCCGGCTCTTGCCGGTGGCGACGGCGAGCCGGCGTCCTTGCGAGCGCAGTTCGTCGATCAGCTCGCGCGCGCCTGGGAAAAGTCCCATCGCGTCCTCGCGCGCGAGAAAGTGCTTTCGGTACAGCGCGGCGAATTCGCGGTAGCGCTCGACCGGAAGCTCCGGCACCGCGATCCGCAGCGACTCGTGCAGACCGAGGCCGATGACGTGGCTCGCGCGCTCGCGATCGGGAACCGGCAGCCCCGCATCGCGCGCCGCTTCCTGGATGCACTCGACGATCGTCGCCGCCGAGTCGATGAGCGTCCCGTCCCAGTCGAACACGACCAGCGCGTAGCGGCGCTCAGCGTTCGGCATGGGAAGGAAAACGCTCGGCGACGAATCGCCGCATGTCGGGCGGCAGGGGCGATTCGAGCCGCAAGCGCTCGCCCGTCTGCGGGTGCCGGAACGACAGCCGCCGCGCGTGCAGCAGCAGGCGCTTCGCGCCCTGCTTGGCGAGTACGCGATTGAGCTCGAAGTCGCCGTACTTGTCGTCGCCGAGCACGGGATGGCCGGAGTGCGCCAAGTGGACGCGGATCTGGTGCGTGCGGCCGGTGAGGAGGCGGACTTCGAGCAGGCTGAAACCGTCCGCGGCCGCGAGCGGCTTTACTTGCGTGGCCGCCTCCAGGCCCTCCGCCCGCACGCTAACGCGCCGCTCGCCCGAAGCCGTTACGAACTTGTGCAGCCGCTCGCGGATCTCGCGCACCCCGCCGCGCCAGGCGCCCTTCACCGCCGCGATATACACCTTCTCGACTTCGCCCGCGCGCAGCATGCGGTGCAGCTCGAGCAAGGCGCTGCGCTTCTTGGCGAGAACAAGCAATCCCGACGTGTCGCGGTCGAGCCGGTGCGCCAGCTCGAGAAACTTCGCCTCGGGCCGCGTCGCGCGCAGCGATTCGATCGCGCCGTAGCTCACCCCGCTGCCCCCGTGCACGGCGATGCCCGAGGGCTTGTCGATGACGAGCAGCGCGGCGTCCTCGTGCACGACCGGAAGCGCGAGCGGCCGGGGAGCAGGCCGCGCAGCCGGCTCGGCCACCCGCACGGGGGGAACGCGGACCCGGTCGCCCGAGCGCAGCCGGTAGTCGGGCTTGACGCGCGCCGAATTGACCCGGACCTCGCCGCTGCGCAGCACCCGGTACACGTGGCTCTTGGGAACACCCTTAAGGCGGCGCAGGAGGAAATTGTCGATGCGCTGCGCCACCCCTTCCTCCCCGACCTGCAGCACGGTCGCCCGAGCCTTGCTTAAGTCATTCATTATCCGTATGATCTCGGGACCTGCTTCGAGTCGCGGGGCACAGATTCAAGGTCAGCGCGGTCGCGCGCCCGGGTCTGCAACACGCTCCCAGTCCGGCATCCGCCGGACCCGAAGAGGGGGTTAATTTCGCTCACCGGAAGTAGCGATGGTACTAGAAGCGCGCGCAGGGGGGCTTGTCCTCCCGAGGAACACTGCCCGGCACCCCTTAAGGAAGGGTGCATGGAACCCGGCCGTCGCCGGCATTTGGCAAACGACACGTAACCTTTATTGTCGCCCCACCGAAAACCGACTTTGACTGGTTAACACAACTAAGAGAGTCCACCCCGACGGACAGCCGGTTCTCCTGCGCGCACAGGAGAACATGAAGTGAAGCGAATGTTATTCAATGCGACGCAGCAAGAAGAGCTGCGAGTCGCGATAGTAGACGGGCAGAAGCTGGTCGATCTCGACATAGAGTCCGCATCCAGGGAGCAGCGCAAGAGCAACATCTACAAAGGCGTCATCACCCGCATCGAGCCCAGCCTCGAGGCGGCGTTCGTCGATTACGGCGAGGATCGCCACGGCTTTCTGCCGTTCAAGGAAGTCTCCAAGAGCTACTTCAAGCCCGACGTCGAGGTCGGCCGGGCGCGCATCCAGGACGCGCTCAAGGAAGGCCAGGAAGTCATCATCCAGGTCGAGAAGGACGAGCGCGGCACCAAGGGCGCGGCTCTCACGACCTTCATCAGCCTCGCCGGACGCAACATGGTGCTCATGCCCAACAACCGACGCGGCGGCGGCGTTTCGCGCCGCGTCGAGGGCGAGGACCGCAACGAGCTGCGCGACACCCTGGACAAGCTGCAGGTGCCCCAGGGCATGAGCGTCATCGCGCGCACCGCGGCCATCGGCCGCTCTCCCGAGGAGCTGCAGT
>JBFGLA010000129.1:0-7529 GCA_041576355.1 Burkholderiales bacterium | reverse complement strand
GGGGGCGGTCTGATGCGCGCGGCACGCCCGGGCGTGCGCAGACGCGACGTGCGGCTCGCGGTGATCGCGGCGAGCGTCGCGCTCATCGCGCTGGGCGGTGCGCTGCTCGGATTCGATGCGTGGTACTCGGGCGGCGGCGAGCCGTACGTGATCGACGCGCGCATCGACCCCGCGGGGCACGTGCGTGCGCGCAAGCAAGCCGAGTTCGAGGCCCGCTTTCAGCAGGCGGTCGTCATGCTGCACGCCCGTCAATACGACCATGCCGCGACGGCACTGCATCGCCTGCTCGAGCTCGCGCCCGAAGTTCCCGAGGTGCACGCCAATATGGGCTACGCGATGCTCGGCCTGAAACGCTACGAGGCGGCGCGCGACTTCTTCACCGGCGCGGTCGAGCTGCGCCCGAGGCAGACGAACGCCTACTACGGCCTCGCGGTCGCGCTGGAAGCGCTCGGCGATATTCCGGGCGCGCTCGGAGCGATGCGAACCTATGTCCACCTCAGTACGCCCGACGACCCGAATCTCCGCAAGGACCACTCGGCGATTTGGGAATGGGAAGCGCGCGTCGCGGCGAAGAAGTGAGATCCGATGTTCAGGCGACCGGTCAGTCTTGATTCCGGGAATGGCGTTTTCAGGCGTGGGAGTTCCGGACCCACCGTGGACCCTGTGCGCCGCCGCGTCGTCCTTTCGACGCTCGCGGCCTGGGCGCTGGCGGCCTGTGGAAAGGGAGACGAACCACAGACTTTCCCGTCACTGGCGCTGGCGCGGCTCGATGGCGGCATGATCGGGCTCGACTCGCTGCGGGATCGTCCATTGCTCGTCAACCTGTGGGCGACGTGGTGCCCGCCGTGCCGGCGCGAGATGGCGAGCCTCGAGCGCATGAGCCGGCGTGTCAGCGACGCGATCCGCGTGGTCGGGATCTCGGTGGACGAAGACTTGAACCTCGCGCGCGAGTTCGTGCGCAAGGAAGGGGTGTCCTTCGTCAACCTGGCCGATCCCGGCATGCGCGCGCTGCGCGGTCCGCTTGCCGTCACCGCGCTGCCGGAGACGCTGCTGATCATGCCCGACGGACGGATCGCGCTCAGGATGCGAGGCGCTCGAGAGTGGGACGACGAGACGCTTATCGCCGAGCTGCTGCATGCAGCGGGCGCTGCATGAACGCGCCGGGGCGGACTGGCTCAGCGCGGCGCGGCGATCGCGCCGATGAAGCGCTGCGCGTCGGCGTGGCCGTTGTTCGCCGCGCGCCGGAACCACTTCGCCGCTTCCTCGGGGTCCTGGACGACACCTTTGCCGGAGAAAAACAGGATTCCGAGCGAGTATTGCGCGTCCGCGTTGTCTTGCTGCGCGGACTCGAAATACCATTTCGCGGCCATGCGGTCGGGATCCGTCACTTCGGCCGGGACGCCGTGGCCGAAAGTGTACATGTTGCCCAGGTGATATTGGGCTTCGGCGTTGCCCTGCAGCGCGCTGCGCTGGAACCAGTCGAACGCCGCGGCATCGTCCTCGGCGACGCCGAGCCCCATGAAATACATTATCCCGACCCGCACCTGCGCCTCGGCGTTTCCTGCCTGTGCAAGGGGGAGCAGCTGCTGTACGGCGCGCAGATAATCGCCGCGCGCGTACGCGGCCTTGCCCTCGGCGAGCGGATCCGGCGCCGCGAGAATAGGGGCCATCGCGACCAGGGCGACCAGCGCGGCGAGTGCGGCCGCGCGCCAGGCCCGTCCGTCCGGGCAAACTCGTTCTCGAAGACCATCTGGCATGATTCGGATCAAAGCAAGCATCGCGCCAAGGGGCATCCTACCTCAGGACTTTCACGCCGCGGGTGCCCCGCCTTCAGATCAGGCCAGGGTCGCTGCGCCCGGCGGACGGTCCCGTATATATGGTAATTTGAGCAAGCATCAATGACGGCGGAGCGAACGGACATGAAGCGCCGATTTTTCTGGCCCGTGCTGGTCTTGGCGCTCTCCTCGCCTGCGGTACTCGGCGAAGACGACCCGAAAAAGATGCAGGACGAAGGGCGGCGGATCGCCGCCGAATTCGTCAAGATGCTGGGGGGCGAGCTGCGCAGAGAAATGGAAGCGACGGGTCCGCTGCGATCCATCCTGGTGTGCAAGTTCTACGCGCCGGAGGTCGCCTCGGCGTTGTCCCGGCAAACCGGCTGGCGCGTATCGAGGGTGAGCTTGAAGCAGCGCAATCCGGCGCTCGGCTATCCGGATTCTTGGGAGCAAAGGGTGCTCATGGAGTTCGACCAGCGCGCGGATCGAGGCGAGAAGGCCGAGACCATCGAGCACTGGGAGATCGTGCAGGAGCCCCAGGGCAAGGTGTTCCGCTACATGAAGGCGCTGCCGGTCGCGCCACTATGCCTCAATTGCCACGGCTCGCCGAGCCAGATTTCGGACACCGTGAAGAGCCAGCTCGACAAGGAGTATCCGTTCGATCGCGGTGTCGGGTATTCGCTCGGTCAGGTCCGCGGCGCGGTGACCGTCAAACGGCCGTTGTGAACGGACGCGTCCTCGAGCACGGCGCGGCGAATCCCACCGCCCGCCCCCGCATGTCGCTGCGCGCGAAGGCGACACTCGCGCTGCTCCTGCTCGCCGGCTACGCGCTGGCGATGTACGCGTACATCGAGCACGAGCGCAAGGCCGTGCTCGTCAATGTCACGGGACTCGATCGCCTACGCGTGCAGGAGGACGCGCTGACGCGCGCCTCGCTTTCGCTGTCGGACGCCCTGTTCGTCGTCAACCGCACGGTTGCGCGGCGCGCCGACGACTATGACGGGGGCAGGCAGGATCTCGCCTTCGCGGTCGAGGAGCTGAAGGGTCCGCTGCGACCGATTGTCGCCGATTTTCCCGAGCTGGAAGCGCGGTATGCCGCGGTGCAGGCCGGGCTCGCGGCGTTCAGCACGCGTGCCTCGCTCGCAAATCTGTTCGAGGTGCGCGCGGCGCTGAACGAGCTCGCAAACGAGGTCGATCGCGAAGGCATCCGCGCCCGCGAGCGGCGCCGAACCGTGAACGACGGTTTTCGCCGCGACTACGAACGCATTGCCGTCGTTTCGCTCGTTCTCGGCCTGGCCGGGCTGGGTGTGTTCGGCGTTGCGAGCCAGGTCTTCTTCTCTCGCCTGGCTGCCGAGATCGACACCGTGCGCGAGCGCGCGGCGGCAATCGTGCGCGGCTACCGCGGCGCGCCGCTCGCCATCGCACGGCGGGACGAGGTCGGCGATCTCGCGCGCGCGGTCGACCGCATGGGGGCCGACCTCGCCGAGCGCGAGCGCCGCATCGAGCTCGGGGCGCGCCAGCAGATGCACCGCGAGCGCATGGCCGCGATCGGCGCGATGGCCGCGAACGTGGCGCACGAGATCGGCAACCCGCTCGCCGCGATATCCGGGCTGGCGCAGGAGATGCTCGCCAACCGGGATGCGACGAAATGCGCGCTGTGCCGACCCGAGCTGATGCTCGAGCAGACGGACCGGATCGCGCGCATGACCCGGCAGATCGCGGAATTCGCCGCCCAGCGCTCGGCGGACGTCGAGCCGGTGGACCTCAATGCGCTCGGGCGCGCCGCCTGCGATGTGCTGCGCTTCGATGCGCGCCTGCGGCACGCGGGGATCGTGTTCTCGGAAACGCCGGGCCTGCCGGCTGCCATGGCGGTTCCCGACCATGTAACGCACATCGTCATGAATCTGGTGCTCGCCTCGATCGAGCACGTCCCGGCCGATGCGCTCGATTCCGCGGTCGAGGTGCGCACCGGAGCCGAGCGCGGGCGCCTGTTCGTGCGCGTCGTACCCCGGATTTCGGCTGCAGCGCAGGAGGCCAATGCAAAGACCTTCGACGATCCGGCACGCGACTCAATATCGCGCCATCTGGCGAAGGAGATGGGCGGCAGCCTCGATATTGCCAGGGGCGAGAAGCCGGGCGCGACGTTATGGCTGCCGGCGCTCGGCGAGCCGGCGAAGATTTAGAGGAGGCCAAGACGTGGCGTCGCTGCAAGTCCTGGTTGTCGACGACGAGCCCGCGATCCGGCAGCTCCTGTCCGGACTGCTGAGCCGGAACGGGTACACGGTCGAGACGGCCGCGACCGCAGAGGAGGCGGCCGCGAAGCTCGCGAAAGGCGAATTCGACGCCGCGCTGTGCGACATCCAGCTTCCGGGAATGAGCGGCATCGAGCTCCTGAAACGCACGCGCCGCGCCGGAACCGACACGACGTTCATCATGGTTACCGCGTTCGCATCGATGGACACCGCGATCGAGTCGCTCAAGGCCGGCGCCGCCGACTACATCATCAAGCCGGTGCGCAACGAAGAGATCCTGCACCGGCTGTCGCAGATCGAGGCGATGCGCGAGCTGCGCAACGAGAACCGGGCGCTGCGCAACTTCATGATGAGCGGGCGCGACGAGTGGTTTCGCTTCACCTCGCCCGCGATGCTCGAGACCGAGCGCATGGTGAGCAAGGTGGCGCCGACCGACAGCACGGTGCTGATCACGGGCGAGAGCGGCACCGGGAAGAGCCTGATCGCCCGGCAGATTCACGAGCTGAGTCCCCGGCGCGACGCACCCTTCATTCCGGTGAACTGCAGCGCGATTCCCGAGAATCTCCTCGAGAGCGAGTTCTTCGGTCACACCAAGGGTGCCTTCACGAGCGCCGATCGCGCGCGCAAGGGGCTGTTCCTGCAGGCCGACCGGGGAACGATCTTCCTCGACGAGATCGGCGAGCTGCCGCTCGCGATGCAGACCAAGCTCCTGCACGTGATCGAGGACAAGGAGGTCCGCCCGATCGGCGGAGAGGTCGTTCGCCGCGTGGACGTGCGCATCGTCGCCGCGACCAACCGCAACCTCCAGGACATGGTCGCGTCGGGACGGTTCCGGGAGGATTTGTATTACCGCCTCGGCGTTTTCCTCATTCGCGTGCCGCCTTTGCGCGAGCGGCGTGAAGACCTCAAGGACTTGATCGCGTTCCTGCTACGCCGCCTCGCGGGGAACGGCGGCGAGGCCCGTGCGGTCCAAGTCGACCCGGTCGCCGAGGAAATGCTGCTCACCTATGCCTGGCCGGGCAACGTGCGCGAGCTGGACAACGTGCTCAGCCGTGCCTACATACTTGCCGACGGGGGCACGGTGATGCCCGGGGATCTTCCGCCCGAAGTCGCGCGGGCGCCGTCATCGGACAGCGGCCCTGGCACGCCGGTTGCTGAAGGTGGACCGCTGCGCACGCAGTTGCGCCGCTTCGAGTTGGAAGTCATACACCGTACCCTCAAGGAGTCCGGGGGCGATCGGCGCGCGGCGGCGCAGAAGCTCGGGATCGGGCTCTCGAGCCTGTATCGCAAGCTCGAGCAGCCGGATGCCGAAGATTGAAACGGAGTAAGGGGTTGGACTTGGCGAATAGACTGAGAGAGGTTGCGGCCGTCGCGCTTGCGACGCTCGCGCTCGCGGCGGCATACGCTGCGACGCCCGAGGAGGACTACAAGCGCGGCGAGCAGGCGTATCTCACGGGCGACGTCATGGGAGCGATCAGTGCGCTGCGCCGCGCCGCCGACCAGGGCCACGCCCCGGCGCAAGCGCTGCTCGGCGAGATCCTGGACCGCGCCGAGCTGGACGAGGAGGCGGTCGTGTATTACCGCAAAGCGGCAGAACAGGGCTACGCGCCCGGGGAAACCAGCCTCGGCACGATGTATCTGGCGGGCGAGGGCGTGCCAAAGGATTTCCGGCAGGCCGTGTTTTGGCTCACCAAGGCGGCTGAGCGCGAATACGGGCCTGCGATCGTCGAGCTTGCGCAGGCGCTCATGGATGCGTCGTCGACGGGCGAAGGCGCTGCAGCGGAGGCCGCGACGGTGCTGCACTGGGTACGCAAGTCGGCCGACCTCGGCTACCTGCCGGCGGTCGAGCGACTGGCGAGCGCATACGCTGCCGGGGAACTCGGCCTGTCGCCGGACGCGATGCAGGCGCAGGCGTGGGCGGCGAAGGCGCAGGAGCTGAGGAAGAAAAAGGCCGGGACGCCGGTGAGGCGGCGGCGATGATGCGCGCCCGCTCTGCGCTTGTCACGCTCGCTGTGGCGCTCGGCTCCCTCTATCCGGGTGCGCAGGTGCGCGCCGGCGATATCGTGCGCGGCGCCGAAGTTTATCGCCAGCACTGCGCGACCTGCCACGGCGCCGCCGGCATCAGCACCTGGCCGGGCGCCCCGAACATCGCGCGCAACGAAGGCATGCTGGCGCCGGACATGGTTCTGCTGCAACGCATACGATCGGGGCGAAACGCGATGCCCGCCTACCAGGGATTGCTGAACGATCGAGACATCCTGAACGTGATCACCTACATGAGGACGTTGATGCGATGAGCGCATTCCGCGTGACACCCGGCTCGCGCGCCGCGCTGCTCGCCGCGGCGCTCGGCGTTTGCGCGCCGCTCGGCGCCCAGCAGGGTACCGGCTACAAGGTGATCGAGCGCTTCGAAGTCGGCGCGAATGTCTATGTCCGGGCGCTGACCGTCGAGGGCGGCAAGACGCTTTGGGTCGGAACCTCGGCGGGCGCGCACGAAGTCGACCTGTCGAGCGGCCAGCTGCGCAACACGTTCACGCGCAAGGAGGGGCTCGCGAACGAGTACGTATTCGCGATCGGCGTCGATCGCCAGGGATACAAGTGGTTCGGCACGAACTCCGGCGGAGCGTCGCGCTACCGGGACGGCAAGTGGAAGACCTACTTTCCGATGCACGGTATCGCGGATTACTGGGTGTATGCCTTTGCGCAGGCGAAAGGCGGCGACCTCTGGATCGGGACCTGGGCGGGAGCGAGCCGCTTCGACTTCAAGACGGGAGCATTCCGCAATTACGTGAAGGAGCTCGTCAACGAATGGGTCTACGGCATCGCCATCGATTCCAGGGGCCGGGTCTGGTTCGGCACCGAGGGCGGAGTATCGATGTACGACGGCAAGGCGTGGAAATCCTGGACGCACGCTGACGGCTTGGGCGCGCCGAATCGGGAGAATTTGCCGCCGAGCACGAACACCGGACTGGGCACCCGCTCGCGTCACGACCTGAGCACGAAGGTCGAGGGATCGTCAAGCTATAACCCGAATTACATTTTTTCCATGCACGTCGCGCCCGGAGACGTCGTGTGGGCGGGGACGTGGGGCGGCGGGGTCGCGCGGTTCGACGGCAAGGCGTGGCTCAATCACACCAAGCGCGACGGGCTTGCGGGCAACATCGTGTACAGCATCGTCCAGGACGGCGCGGGCGCGCTGTGGTTCGGCACTGACGAGGGCGTGAGCCGTTACGATGGCGCCGCGTGGCAAAGCCTGCGCAAGGCGGACGGATTGATCGACAGCAACGTGTACGCGATCGCAGCGGCGCCGAAAGGTGACGTCTGGGTCGGCACCAAAGGCGGGGTTGCCCGCATCGGGCGCGCGCCGCGCTAGGAGAGACGCATGAAACACAAATTTGTTTTGGCTGCGCTGGGAGCGATCGGTGTCGCGGCGCTGGTGGTCGGTGCGTATGTCGCAGGACAGCGGCAGGGCCAAGGCACGAGCGCGACAGCGCAGCCGACCGCG
>JBFGLA010000128.1:0-7590 GCA_041576355.1 Burkholderiales bacterium | reverse complement strand
TGGTCGGCATTCCCATGCCGAGCACGATTCCGGCCATCGCCGTGAGAACGAGCGCGAGGATGAGCGACTCCTGTGACAGCGCGACCACCATCTGGGTGAAGACGATGCCCAGGCCCGTGATCGTGACGCAGCCGATGACGACCCCGGCGCAGGCGCAGGCCATCGCAACCGCGAGCGTGTTGCGCGCGCCTTCCTCGAGTGCATCGACGACCGAGTGCCAGCCGATGCCCTTACGCGTGGTGGCGCGCAGCAGCGCGATCGGCAGGCACGAGAGCGCCCCAGCCAGCGCGCAAAGCGGCGCCGAGTAGCCGAGGACGAGGCCGAACAGAACGATGAGGATCGGCCCGAACAGGTGCCCGCGATCCGCCATCACGCGCAAGAATCCCGGCAGCTCGGACTTCGGCACGCCGGCGAGCTTGTAGCGCTTCGCCTCGAAGTGCACCGCGGAGAACACCGCGAGGTAGTAGAGCAGCGCCGGAATCACCGCCCAGATGGCGACCTGCACGTAGGGCACGACCAAGAACTCGGCCATTACGAAGGCCGCCGCGCCCATGATCGGCGGCATGATCTGGCCGCCGGTCGAGGCGACCGATTCGACCGCCGCTGCGAAGGGCGGACGGAAGCCGGTGCGCTTCATGAGCGGGATCGTGATCGGGCCGTCGACCATCACGTTCGCAACCGCGCTCCCTGACATGGTGCCGAAGAGCGACGAGCTGACCACCGCGACCTTGCCCGGGCCGCCGGCGGTGTGGCCGGTGATCGACATCGCGAAATCCATGAAGAGCTGCCCGGTGCCGCTCTTTTCCATGAACGCGCCGAACAGCACGAACAGCATCACGTAGGAAGCCGATACTCCGAGGGTCGAGCCGAAAATGCCCTCGGTCGAAAGGTAAAGCTGCTCCATCACCACCGGCACCTTGACGTGGGTGAAACCGAGCGTGTACACGAGGAACACGATCGCGGTGAGCGGTAGCGCCCAGCCGATCACGCGCCGCGTCGCTTCCAGAACGACCAGCACCGCGACCACGGCGTAGAACTTGTCCCACGCCGTGAGCTCGTCGATATAGATGATGCGGTTCGTGTAGTACTGGTAGTTGAGGAAGATGTGCAGCACGAAGGCCCAGCCGCCGACGAGCAGCACGGCATCGAGCGCGCGCCAGCCCAGCCCCCCCTCCTTCCTGGACGGGTAGAGCAGGAACACCAGGGTCAGGGCAAAGATCAGGTGCGTGCCGCGGAAGATGAGCGCTTCGGGAGGGCCGAACGCCGCGACATACATGTGGTAGAGCGACATCGACACGGCCACCGCCATGACGAGCCGCTTGAACATCACCCCGACCGGCAGCGATGCGGCCTTCTCCTCCACGTTGCCTCCTCTCGCCGGCGAACGACAAAAGAACGGGGCGGCCACGGCCGCCCCGTCGTCACACCGAGCACCCGGCGCAGCTCGCGCCGGATTTCAGCCGCGGGGCGCTAGATCGCGCCCGCTTCCTTGTAGAACTTGGCCGCGCCCTTGTGGAACGGAACGCCGATGTCGAGCGCCATGTCCTTCGGCGTCATGCCCGTGATCGCCTTGACGACCGCCGCCATCGAGTCGACGTTGGACGCCATGGTCTTCGCCATGTTGTAGACCGCGGCCTCGGGCAGGTCGCAGGCGACGATGAGGTGCGTCGAATAGCCGATCACCGGGACGTCTTTGTCCTGCTTCGGGTAGGTGCCCGCCTTGATGATCAGCTTGTTGTGGCCGCCGTTTTCGCTCTTGATGGCGTCGAAGGTCTTGTCGTCGACCGGTATCAGCTTGACGTCGCGCGCGCTGGCGAGGTCCATCACCGCCGACGCCGGCGCCGTGGTGCCGAGCGTGAAGACCTGCGCATGGCCGTCCTTCATCATTGCCACCGCGTCCGTGTATGCAGCCTGGAAATTGACCTTGGCGAGCGAGTCGTAGGACAGCCCGTTCACCTTGAGCACCATCGCGGTCAGCGCCTCGCCCGTGTTGCCCTTGGGCTGCGTAACCAGGGTCTTGCCCTTGAGGTCGGCGAAGGAGTTAATCTTGGCATCGGCCGACGCCACGACTTGGAAGTACTGCGGGTAGAGATTCGCGAGCTGGCAGACGTTGGTCACCTTCTTCGGGAACGGCGGCCGCCCGGCGATGCCGTCGACGGTGCTGTTCGAGTTCGCGAGGCCGATGTGCGCCTTGCCCTCGTCCACGCCGCGCACGTTCGCGATACCGGCGCCCGGAGTCTGCTGGATCTGCAGCCCGGATATGCTCTTTTCCCACATGCCCTTGAGCGCCCCGCCGAGCGGGATCCACGATCCGCCTTGCGGCCCCGTCATGAACGTGACTTGCTGCGCCTGCGCGGGTAACGCAAAGGCCGTGCCGATGGCCGCCGCTGCCGCAAGTCGGGTGATTCGCTTCATTGCTGCCTCCTATAGCGTGAAGGTCCGTACCGAACCTGAGAACCCTGAATCGGGGGGAGCCGGCTCTATCGGCCAGCATGCGCAGATCATACCGGCGCGCTCGGGGCGCGACAAGCCGATACCGCCGTCAGCGATTGAGGCGCCAATCGTACGGGGTGAATGCGAGCGTGAGTACCCCGGTATCGCGCTCGAGCGCCGCCCGCACCCCGGCATCGTAGAGAAAACCGGCCAGATAGCCCGCGAGCGCGCGGTCCGAGCGGCCGAAATCGCTTCGGTACCATTTGAAGATTTCCGACACCCAAAGCGTTCGCGATTCGCGATCGAAGCGCGTCGTGGCGTTGACGAACACCCGGCCGGAGGTCTCGAGCTGCCCGTCGAGGACGTCGGCCGAATAGACCTCGATCGGCGGGCAGGTTTTGCTCGCGCACACGAGCGCGAAGTGAATGCGCGGGTCCGGCCGCTCGACGACGTGAGCGCGGCGCGGATCGTTGCGGGAGAACGCGCGCCGCAGCGACCCCGGCGGGACGGCATTGCCGCGCAGGATGCCGTGCTCGATGTCGTCCGCGGTGTACTCGAGACCGCCCACGACATACGCGATGCGGTCGAAGAAGCGCGGAACCTCGCGCACCGAGGCGCGGATGCCGAGGTGTATCACCCCGTGCACCACGATCGCGTTGTAGAGGTTCACCCAGAAGGCGATGCGCTCGGCGTCGGTCGCGAGCGAGGCGACGTCGAAGTCGGCGAGCGAAGCGGCCGCGGCCCGGAAACCATCGTAATAGCGCGAGCCGCGGATGCGGTCGTAATCGACCCGCTGAGCGTGGCCGTCGTAGAAGTGGCCGTGAAGCATGTTGAGGACCTGCTTCAAATGCCCGGCGGGGCTGCCCTCCGGCGCTGCGCGCTGACCGGCATCCGCGGGGTTGAGCAGCTCGCGGCGCCAGAGAAGCGCGAGCTTGCGCAGAACGCCCGGCGGCGTAGCCTGTGGCGCCGGGCGCTCGGCCTCGACGAGCTTCAGCACTGCGGAGACGTAGCCGATGTGCGAATACGCCTGGGGATAGTTGCCCGTGATCTCGCCCGACCCCGGATCGTACTGCTCCCCGAACAGACCGAGCGGGCTCGCATAGCGCGTCGCTTCTCGCAGGTGGCGACGCGCCTCGTCCAGCCGGCCCTGCAGGATCAGGCACTCGACGTACCAGAAGAGACAGATCAGGAACCCTTCCTCCTGGCCATCCAGGCCGTCGGCGGCGACGTAGCGCCGCAGCACTCCGTCGCGCAGCAGCTCCTCTTCGATCGCGCGCACCGTGGCGGCGACGCGCGCATCGCTCGCCGGCAGGAAGCCGGTGAGCGGAATGAGAAGCAGCGCGGCGTCGACCTCTCCGCTCTCGTAATGCTGGCGGAAGCGGCCGCGCGCGGAATCGTAGCCGCGCGCGAGGATGTCGGCGCGGATCGCGTCGCGCTCGGTCCGCCAGTGCTCCAGATCCGCGGCGAACCCGTAGTGCTCGGCGATCTTGATGCCGCGATCGAGCGCCACCCAGCACATCAGCTTCGAATGCGTGTAGTGCTTCGCGCCGATCCTCGCTTCCCAGATGCCGTCGTCGGGCTCGCGCCAGATGCGCACGACCTCGCCGACGAGCGGACGAAACAAGTCCCAGTCCTCCGGCGCGAGCTTCCCCGTGTAGTGCGAGACCACGAACAGGGTGTCGAGCAACTCGCCGTAGATGTCGTGCTGGCGCTGATGGACGACGCCCTGGCCGACGCGTACCGGCGCCGAGCCGCGATGCCCCGCGAGATGCGAAAGCACCGCTTCGTCGTCGGGCGCCACCGGCTCGCGCAGCCGGTACAGGATCTTGAGCTCCGTGCAGCCGCAGGCGACGCACAGGCTGCGCAGCCATTGCAGGTACGCCGTCGCCTCGGGATGGTGGCCGAGGCGAAACAGGGTTGCGACCGTCATGCTCGCGTCGCGGATCCAGCTGAATCGATAGTCCCAGTTGCGCTCGCCGCCGATGATCGCCGGGAGCGAGGTCGTCGCCGCGGCGGAGATCGAGCCGGTCTCGCGCATCTGCAGGAGCTTGAGCACGAGCGCCGAGCGCTCGAGCGCGGGCTCCCATGCGCCGCAGTCCGGCAGCCGCTTCTCGCGCCCCAAGGCGATCCAGCGCCGCCAGTAGGCGCAGGTCGCGGCGAGCGAACGCTCTAGCGCGACCTCGTCCAGTGTGTCCGGCGCACCGTCGCCCTCGGCGATCCCGAGCCAGAGCGATTCGCCCGCTGCGAGCGAAATCGTGGTGCACTCGTCGCGCCATTCCAGCGGGCGCGAAGAGCACACGGCGTAGACGTGGCCGTCGGCACGCAGCGCCGCGGCGCACGGGGAGAGGCCGCTCCACCGCGGTGCGCAGCGGGCGTAGTCGAAGCGCGCCCGGCATTCGATGTGAAGCTCGATTTTTCCGGAGATGGCCTTCGCGCGGCGCAACACGCGGACGGGCCGGCCGTCCGCGGGCAGGAAATCGAGCACCTGCAGTTCCCCGCCGTCGGTGCGAAAGCTCGTCTCGAGCACGTTCGTACCTTCGAGATAGCGCTGCACGCCCGGCGCGCTCGCTACCGGTCGCAGCGCGAATCGGCCGCCGTGCGCCTCGTCGAGGAGCGCCGCGAACACCGAGGGCGAGTCGAGATAGGGCAGGCACAGCCAGTCGATCGATCCGTCGCGCGCGATGAGCGCCGCGCTCGAGCCGTCGCCGATCACGCCGTAGTCCGCGATTCGCTGCTCTCTCATGCCGAAGGGTAAACGCCGCGCAGTCTCGCCGCCGCGCCGCGATCGAGACGCCAGAGCAGTCGGCCCCCACGTGGCCTGACTCGAGCCGCGGGCGGAGGCTCGCCGCTCGCGCCTGGCTCCAGCACGCGCGCGACGGTCTCGGATTTTTCGGCGCCGGCAACGACAAAAAGCGCGCAGCGCGCGGCGTTGAGAGCTGAGAGGGTCAGGGTCATGCGCCAGGCGTCCAAAGCAGGGATACGATCGGCGACGGCCCAGCGCTCGGTGCGGGTCAGCGCGTCGCAGCCCGGGAAAAGCGATGCGGTATGCCCGTCCGTGCCCATGCCGAGAAGGACGAGGTCGAGCTGCGGCACGGCGTCTGCTTTCCCCGGCGCAAGGATCCGCATCAACTCGGCTTCGTACTCGAGCGCCGCGGCGTCGAGATCGGCCCGCTCGGCAGCCATGCGGTGCACGCGCGAGTGCTCGATGCCGAGCGGACCGAGCAGGGATTCGCGCGCCATGCGGTAGTTCGACTCCGGGTGCTCGGGCGGCACCGCGCGCTCGTCCCCCCAGAAGAACTCGCAGCGCTGCCACGTCACCGCAGTGCGATAGGGCGGCGAAGCGAGCCGGGCGTAGAGCGCTCGGGGCGTTGTGCCTCCGGCAAGGGCGATCGTGCAGCGTCTTCGCGCGCCGATCGCCGCGCCGATGAGTTCGGCCACTTCGCGCGCAGCCGCGGCGCTCAGGGCCTGCGCATCGGCGGCGATGCGTATGTCGGGCGTTTCATCCGTCATCGCCCGGCCCGATCCGGCTGCACGGCCGACGGATCGTGCCAGCGAGACGAGGGCCCGAGCAGCGCCGCGGCTTCCTCGGGTCCCCAGCTTCCCGGCGCGTATTCGTGCGGCGGGGCCGGCGCGGCGATGAGCGGATCGACGATGCGCCAGGCTTCCTCGACCTCGTCCTGGCGCGCGAAGAGCAGATGATCGCCCGCCATCGCGGCGGCGAGCAGCACCTCGTACGGCTCGGCCTGCAGGCGCGGGTCGCGGCGCGCGTACAGCTCGACGTTCTCCAGCGTTCCCGGGTGGCGCGAGGCGAGCACGCTCGCGCCGAGCGCGATCTCGACGTTCGGGCTCATGCGAAAGCGGAAGTGGTTCGGCGCGCCGGTGTTGAACGCGCGCCCGGAGAAGGTGCGCTGCGGCGGGTACTTAAGCGTCACCATGACCTCGGTCGCGGTAAGCGGCAGGCGCTTGCCCGCGCGCACGTAGAACGGCACGCCCTGCCAGCGCCACGACTCGAGCTCGAAGCGCAGCGCGGCGTAGGTTTCGACCCCGGAATCGGGCGCGACGCCTTTCTCCTCGCGGTAGCCGCGGTACTGGCCGCGCACCACGTCGGAAGGCTCCGGCGGCCGGATCGATTTCAGCACCCGCACCTTCTCGTCGCGAAACGCCTCCATGTCGGGCCCGACCGGGGGCTCCATCGCGAGGAGCGCGACGACCTGCAGCAGATGGTTCTGCACCACGTCGCGGATCGCGCCCGCCTCCTCGTAGAACGCGCCGCGCCCGGCGATGCCGAAGTCCTCGGCCATCGTCACCTCGACGCGTTCGATGTAGTTGCGGTTCCAGATCGGCTCGAGAAACGAGTTGCCGAAACGGAAGAAGAGGATGTTCTGCACCGTCTCCTTGCCGAGGTAGTGGTCGATGCGAAAGATCGAGTCCTCGGCGAACGCCGCGTGCAGCGTGCGGCTCAGCTCGCGCGCGGAAGGAAGGCTGCGGCCGAAGGGCTTCTCCAGGATCACGCCCCCGCTCTTCGCGCAGCCGATGCGCGCCACCCCCTGGATCACCTGCGGGAAAAGGCTCGGCGGGATTGCGAGGTACATCGCCGGGCGCTGCGCGCCCGAGAGCGCTTCACAAAGCCGGTCGTACGTTCCGGTCTCGGTGTAGTCGCCCGGGACGTACTTGAGCTGCCGCGCGAGCGTATCGAAGGCGGAGCGGTCGAGCCCCGCGCCCTGCTCCTCCAGGCTCGCGCGCACACGCTCGATCAGGCGCTCGCGGCTCCATCCTTCGCGCGCGACGCCGATGACCGGCACTTCGAGCCCGCCGGCCTTCGCCATCGCGTGCAGCGCGGGAAAGATCTTCTTGTAGGCGAGATCGCCGGTGATTCCGAAGAGCACCAGCGCGTCGGCTTTTTCCATGCTCGGCTCCGAGGTTTGACGATAGTCGGGCCGGGGTGCGGCGGCCTTACGGCTACGACTCGTGCCCCTCGCGGTGGCCGCCGAAGCGCTCGCGCATCGCCGAGAGCACCTTGTTCGCGAATTCGTCGTGTCCGCGCGAGCTGAAGCGCTCGTAGACGGCGGCCGAGAGGACGTGCGCGGGGACGCCCTCGTCGATCGCGGCCTGGAGCGTCCAGCGCCCTTCGCCCGAATCCGCGACCCGCCCGCCGTA
>JBFGLA010000127.1:0-7700 GCA_041576355.1 Burkholderiales bacterium | reverse complement strand
GTGCCACAACCCCAACGGCACGGACTACGCGCGGCGTCCGAGGGATGGCGCTGGCCTGCTGACTGGCGGCATCGACGGCAAGAACGAGGAGTCGATCGACTTCAAGCGCATGATCCACGGCATCCACGCCGCGGCGAAGACCAACTTCGACGGTACGATCGCGCACGGCTTCCGAAACAATGGTCTGGTGGTCTACGGCTACGGCGGCACCGCGCACGACTACAGCCACGTCCGCTTCCCGGGCGTGCTGTCGAAGTGCGAAACCTGCCATCTGCCCGATACGTACAAACTGACGGATCGGACCGCCGCGGGCGGAGCGAACTGGGCTGAGCCGGTGCAAAGCGGCATCCTCGGGAGCACGATCAGTAGCATCCCGAACGCGGTCGATGCCGGCACGGTGACCTCGGGGCTCGCGAGTCACGCCGATGACCTGAAGATCTCGCCCACGGCCGCGGTGTGCTCGGCGTGCCACGACAGTACCCTCGCGAGAGAGCACATGATCCTGGTCGGCGGAGCCTCGTTCAGCGCCACCCAGGCGGTGATCAATACGCGGGTCGAGACCTGCGCCGTGTGTCACGGCCCGGGCAAGATCGCGAGCGTGGAGTTCGTGCACGACCCGGACTTCGGCGCGGATATTCCGTAAGGAGAGGCGGGTAAAAAGCCCGCGGAATCAGCACGGCGCCGGCCGCAACCGGCGCCGTGCCGAAGGGCCGGACACGCCCCCCGATGCTTAGGTGGAGAAAAATGAACAGTAACCGCCGTCTCCTTTCCGCGTGTGTGCTGGTTTCCGGATTCGTGCTTAGCCTCGGAGCCGGCGCGCAGGAAAGCAAACCATCGAGCGCGCTCGACGCTCCGGACCCCGCGCTCGCCTCCGACTACACCGAGCGGGGCGCCGACACCTGCATCAAGTGCCACGACGAGGACTCCGAGTTTCCCGTCCTCTCGATCTTCAAGACCAAGCACGCCCGGCGCGCCGACAGCCGCACGCCCTTCGCGAACCTGCAGTGCGAGAGCTGCCACGGTCCCGGCGCGACCCACGGCAAGCGCATTCCCCCGGGCGAGCCGCGGCCCCCAATCATGAACTTCGGGGCGCGCTCGAAGCAGACTGCCGCGCAGCAGAACAAGCCCTGCATCACCTGTCATGAGCGCGACAGCCGCATGGCGTGGAAGGGAAGCGAGCACGAATCGGGCGAGGTGGCCTGCGCCAACTGCCACCAGATCCACACCGCTCGCGACCGCGTCTTCACCGCCAGCGGGCAGGCCGAGACGTGTTTTGCCTGCCATATCCGCCAGCGCGGAGATTTCCACAAGCCTTCGGTCCATCCGGTGCGCTACGGCACGGTGCGCTGCAGCGACTGCCACGCCTCGCACGGCTCCGCCGCGACCGGAAATCTCCTCGGCAAGCCGACGCTCAACCAGACCTGCTACAGCTGCCACGCCGAGAAGCGCGGGCCGCTGCTCTGGGAGCATGCGCCGGTGAGCGAAGACTGCAGCCTGTGCCACACGCCGCACGGATCGGTGCACCCGGCGCTCCTGAAGAAGCCGGCGCCGCTCCTTTGCCAGCAGTGCCACGCAGCAGCCGGCCATCCGAGCTTCGCGTACACGCCGAGCGGGCTGCCGAGCGGAACGCCGTCGGGGTTCCTCCTCTCGCGCAGCTGCACCAACTGTCACTCGCAGGTGCACGGCTCGAACCATCCGTCGGGCGCGAAGCTGATGCGATGAGCGCCGGGCGATGACGAAGGACGACAAGAACATGACCTCCCAAACCATCCGCATGCTCGTCTCGATGGCATTGGCGGCCCAGGCTGGAGCGGTTGCCGCGCAGCAGACCACAGAGCCGCCCAAGCCGGACACCTCGCAGTGGGAGTGCGAGTTCTGCACCTTCCAGAAGGGGGGCAGCGGTGAGGTGAATATCGGCGTGATCAACGTCAACCGCGATTCGTACCGTTTCGGCCGCTACACGGGGCTTGAGGACGAAACCTACCTCGGCCTGGACGTGAGCGCGCGCTACGTCGAGGGCGCGGGCTACGTCGATTTGTACGCGAACGACCTCGGTCTTCCCTACCGCTCGATCGAGTACGAGGGCGGAGTGCAGGGCGAGTTCAAGCTGAAAATCCGCTACGCCGAGTTGCCGTTCCGGATTTCGGATTCGGCGCGCACGCCTTTCAGCGGAGTTGGAACCGGCACGTTGAAGCTGCCCGCGACGTGGCTGACGGGGGTCAACACGCAGACGATGCCGCAGCTCGCGGCGAGCCTGCAGGACGTCAACATCGACAGCAGCCGCAAGCAGATCGGTTACGGATTCGCCTTCATTCCCGTGCGCGACTGGGAGCTGGGGTTGAACGTGCGCCAGGAGACCCGCGAAGGCACGCAGCGCATGGCGGGATCGTTCTTCTTCAACTCGATGCATCTCATCGCCCCGGTCGACTACACCACCGACGAGATCGAGGCATACGCATCGTACGCCGCGCAAAGGTGGCAGATCCGGGTCGCCTACCTGGGCTCGATGTTCAGCGACCACAAGTCGGCGCTGCGCTGGGACAATCCTTTCGCGGAGACGACTGGGGGAGCGACGCTCGGCCAGATCGGGCTGCCGCCGGACAACCAGTTCCATCAGGTGAGCGCCTCGGGCGCCTACCAGTTCACTGACCGGACCCGCGGGAGCGCGCATCTCGCCTTCGGCCGCATGGAGCAGGACGAGCGATTCCTGCCGGCGACGGTGAACCCGACGATCGCGCCGGTCGCGCTGCCGCGCGGGTCGCTGCAGGGCCGGGTCGACACCACGCGCGCGGACCTCAAGCTCGTCTCGACGCTCTCGCCCAAGTGGGGGCTCAACGTCGGCTACTCGTACGACGACCGCAACAACAAGACGCCGCAGTCGGCGTTCACCTGGGTGACGACGGACTTGCGAATATCGCCTGTCCAGCGCGTGAACCTGCCCTACAGCTACACGCGCAACCTCTACAAAGTGTCGGCCGACTACCGCATCACGCCGCGCGCCAAGGCGTCCGTGGGCATCGACCGCGACGAGCAGGAGCGCACCTTCCAGGAAGTCGCTAAGACCACCGAGGACACGGCCTGGGCCAAGTACGTGCTGCGCACGAGAGATCACCTCGACGTGACGCTGAACTACGCCCATGCGCGCCGCGACGGGACCTCGTACACGGCGGTGCCCGAAGTCAGCCCGCCGGAGAACCCGATTCTCAGGAAGTACAACATGGCCGATCGCGAGCGCGACCTGTTCGGCATGCGCGTGGCGGTGATGCCCGTCGACGCCATTACGGTCGGAGTCGAGTACAGCCTGGCGAAGGACAGCTACGAGAAGTCCCCGGTCGGCATGACCTACGGTAAGCGCAAAGGTCTGGGCACCGATCTCGCCGCACAGGTGACCGAAAGCACCAGCGTGCACGTCTATTACAGCGTGGAAGAGATCAAGTCCCAGCAAGCGGGCGCGCAGTCGTTCACCAACCCGCCCGACTGGTCCGCCGAAAACGTCGACACGATCCAGACCGCCGGCATCGGTATCAAGCACGCCGTGATCAAGAACCGGCTCGACGTCGGCGCGGATCTGACGACCTCGCATTCGGTCGGCGATATGAGGGTCGCCACGACGGTGACCGATCCCAAGTTTCCGAGCATCAAGTCGGATCTAAACAGCCTCAAGCTCTACGCGACCTACCGGCTCAATACCGGCCTGTCGGTCCAGGCGAGCCTCTGGCACGAGCGCTTCAGCTCGAGCGATTGGGCGCTCGACGGAGTGGGTCCGAGCACGATCCCGAACGTGCTCACGCTCGGAGAAACGAGCCCCGACTACAAGGTGAGCGTCGCGAGCCTGTCGCTGCGCTACCGCTTCTAGCGGCGCTATCTGCCCTCGGCACCCGGCGCGCCGGGATCCGGCGCCGGCTTCGCCACCTGCGAACGGATGCGCTCCACGTACCGAGCCGCCTCGGCGTGGCCGTTGCGGGAGGCTTCGAGCAGCCAGCCGTAGGCCTCGGACGCGTCCGGCGCGACGCCTCGGCCTTCCGCGAGAGCGATCCCAAGCGCGAACTGGGACTCGGCGTGACCTTCGCGCGCGCCGCGCCGCAGCCAGCTCACCGCAGCTTTCGCGTCGGCCGCGACGCCATAGAGCCCGTGCGCGTACACCGCCGCAAGCAGGTATTGCGCTTCAGCTTGCCGCTGGTCGGCGGCTTTTCTCAGCCAATCGAGCGCCTGGGCATCGTCCTTATCGACACCGGTGCCGGTGCCGTAGAGGAGCGCGAGGCGGTACTGAGCGTCCCGGTCGCGGCTTTGCGCAGCAAGCCCGATGAGGCGCGCCGCCTCTGCGACGTTCTTCTCCACCCCGCGCCCCTCCAGGTAGAGCATGCCGAGCAGGTAGCGCCCGCGCGGCTCATCCTGCGCCGCCGACTTTTCCAGCCACGAGCGCGCCTCGGCGATGTCCGCCGGGGCGCCGCGCCCTTCGGCGAGCATGGCGCCGAGATTCGCCTGCGAGCGCGCATAGCCCTTTTCCGCGGCGACGCGGTACCACTTGAGCGCCTCTTGGGCGTCCCTTAGCTCCATCGGAGCGCGCTCGCGGATCACGCCCAGGTTGTGCGCCGAGACGACGTCGCCCTTCGCCGCGGCTCGCCCGAACCATTCGATCGCGCGCGCTTCGTTGCGGGCCTGCGCTCTACCCGCGATCCAGAGCAGTCCCATGTGGCGCTCGGCGATCACGTCGCCTTCGGCGGCGCGCCGCTCGAGCTCCTGCCTCGCTTCGGCGGCGCCGCGATGCGCCCGGTCCGCAATCTCGGCGATCTCCTTCTCGCTCGATGCGTGCGCATGCGCTGCCGCGGCGCAGAGAAACGCACACAGCCAGGCCCGGATGGGAAGGAATCTCATCGAGCGGACAATGTGGGTCGCGCGCAGCCCTGTCAAGCGCCGCAGTTCACGCTTCCTCGTCCGTCGCGCCATGACTAGAATCGATGCATACTTCCCTTCCGGCACGAGGAGGAGCCATGAAATTCCACATCGATCAGCGCGAATCGGGGCTTCAAGTCCGGGTCGAAGACGTCGCGGGAGACGAAGAAGCCCTGGTCGGGGCCATCCGCCGCTGCCGGCAAAGCGCCTGGGCCTGCCCTTCCGGCGAATGCATGAATATCGCGGACATCTCCGAGCGCGTCGAGGCGGGCCGCGTTTCGCTCACCCTCATCCCCCGGCCGGGCGCCCGGATCGATCCCACCGGCATCGAGCACTGCCTGCGCTACATGCTGGCGGCGTTCCGCTAGCCGCTCGCGGGCGGCCGGTGCTCGCGCCGCAAGTCCGCCCTTGAACTCCGGCAAGCGAACCCCATCATGTCCGGGGCGACGACCCCCGGGGCAACCAGAATGAACGAGACATCGACTAAGGAAACGCTCGGCTTCCAGGCCGAGGTGAAGCAGCTCCTGCACCTCATGGTGCACTCCTTGTACGGCAACAAGGAGATCTTTCTGCGCGAGCTGATCTCCAATGCGTCGGACGCCTGCGACAAGCTGCGCTTCGAGGCCATGAGCGATCCGGCGCTCTTCGAGAGCGACGCCGAGCTGAAGATCCGCGTCGACTACGACAAGGCCGCGCGCACGATCACCGTTTCGGACAACGGCGTCGGCATGTCGCGCGACGAGGTCGTCGCCAACATCGGCACCATCGCCAAGTCCGGCACGCGCGAGTTCTTCGAGCGCCTGACCGGCGACCAGGCGAAGGACGCTCACCTCATCGGCCAGTTCGGGGTCGGGTTCTATTCCTCTTTCATCGTCGCCGACCGCGTTACGCTCACGACGCGCCGCGCCGGGATGGGTCCGGAGCACGGCGTGCGCTGGGAGAGCGACGGCCAGGGCGAGTACTCGCTCGAGACCGTGGCCCGGCCCGAGCGCGGCACCGAGGTGACGCTGCACCTGCGCGAGGGCGAAGACGAGCTGCTCGCGGGGCAGCGCCTGCGCTCGATCCTGCGCAAGTACTCGGACCACATCACGCTGCCGATCCTGATGCGCAAGGAAGACTGGGACAAGGACAAAGGCGAGAACGTCCTCAAGCCCGAGACCGAGCAGGTCAACCAGGCCTCGGCCCTGTGGAGCCGGCCGAAATCCGAGATCAGCGACGAGCAGTACCAGGAGTTCTACAAGCACGTCGCGCACGACTTCGAGCCGCCGATGGCCTGGGCGCACGCCAGGGTCGAGGGCAAGCACGAGTACACGCAACTGCTTTACCTTCCCGCGCACGCCCCGTTCGACCTTTGGGACCGCGAGCACCGGCACGGCGTGAAGCTCTACGTGCGGCGCGTGTTCATCATGGACGACGCCGAGCACCTGATGCCGGCGTACCTGCGCTTCGTGCGCGGCGTCATCGATTCGAACGACCTGCCGCTCAACGTCTCGCGCGAGATCCTGCAGGAGTCGAAGATCGTCGAGTCGATCAAGGGCGGTTGCGCCAAGCGCGTGCTTGGGCTGCTCGAGGAAATCGCCGAGAAGGACAAGGAGAAATACACGAAATTGTGGCAGGCGTTCGGCCGCGTCCTCAAGGAAGGCCCGGGCGAGGACCCCGCCAACCGCGAGCGCATCGCGAAGCTCCTGCGCTTCTCCTCCACGCACACCGACAGCGAGGAGCAGACCGTGTCGCTCGCGGACTACGTCGCGCGCCTGAAGGAAGGGCAGGACCGCATCTACTACATCACCGCGGACAGCTTCCCGGCGGCGAAGAACAGCCCGCACCTCGAGATCTTCCGCAGGAAGGGAATCGAAGTCCTGCTGCTCGATGAGCGCGTGGACGAATGGCTCGTCTCGCACCTTACCGAGTTCGACGGCAAGCCGCTCCAGTCGGTCGCGAAGGGCGACCTCGACCTCGGCAAGCTCGCCGACGAAGCCGAAAAGAAGGCGCAGGAGGAGCAGGCCGCGGAGTTCAAGGACCTGACCGAGAGAATCGCCAAGGCGCTCGGCGAGAAGGTGAAGGCGGTGCGCGTCACCCATCGCCTCACCGGCTCGCCCGCGTGCCTGGTGAGCGAGCAGTACGGACTGAGCATGAATCTTGAGCGGCTGCTCAAGGCGGCGGGCCAGAAAGTACCGTCATCCAAGCCGATCCTCGAGATCAACCCGTCGCATCCCATCGTCGAGGGCCTCAAGAGCGAGGCGGACGAGTCGCGCTTTTCGGACTGGAGCCAGCTTCTCTTCGACCAGGCGCTCCTCGCCGAAGGCGGCCAGCTGGAGGATCCGGCGAGCTTCGTCAAGCGGCTGAACGAGTTGATGCTGGCGTTGGCGGGGAAGGGCAAGTAGCGCGGCTACGCCGGGGCGCGCCGCTCGCGCAGGATCACGACGTTCCCCAGCACTGAAATGGCGATCCCGATCGCGGTCAGCGCCTGCCAGCGGAAGTCCTCGAACGCCGCCGAGATGACGAGCGCGACGATCGGCACCATGACGCCGATGTAGCCGGCGCGCGCCGCGCCGATGCGCCCGATCAGCGTGAGGTAACCCGCGAACGCGCCGATCGACCCGAACACCGCGAGATAGAGGAGCGAGAGGACGTAGGCGGGGCTCGCTTCGAAGGCGAGGCGCTTGCCGCTCGCGAGCGTCACGATCAACGAGAAGATCGCGCCGTAGAGCATGCCCCAGGCCATGGTCTGCCACAGCGGCAGGCGCGCCTGCTGGTTGCGGTGCGCGAGCAGGCTGCCGAGCGTGGAGACGATCACCGCGATCGCG
>JBFGLA010000126.1:0-7797 GCA_041576355.1 Burkholderiales bacterium | reverse complement strand
TCGCAATTGCCTGAACGCAGAGGATTATCTCGACGCCTTAGGCTCTCGAAAGCCGCAAGAAGGCACCTCTTTTCGCCGCAATTCGGGGCCGGCGCGCGACTCCGGGGTGCTGCTTGCGGCATTCCGGCGCTCTGCGGGACCTTCCATGTCCGCTACGTATGAGCGCGGGACTAGGGCTGGATGTGAGAAACCGTGAAATCGCCGCCGCGTCCGCGGGCTGTGCCTTGCGGAGACGGGCTGTAAGAGTCGTTACAATCCCGCCTCCCGTGCTAGGCGATACGAAAGAGACGTTGCGTCTTGGCTGAACCCGCTCCTCGCCGTTCGCGCTGGTTCTGGCGCGCGCTGACGCTCGCGATCCTCGCCGCCGGCGTCGGCGGGTTCGTCGCGCTGCAGGTGTTCAAGCCGCGTCCGGCCGTGCGCCAGCCCGTGAAGCAGCTGCCGCTCGTGCGCGCAGCGCCGGTCGAATTTCGCACCGGCGCGCTGCACGTTTTCGGGAACGGACTGGTGAAGCCGCGCGCTGAAATCGTGCTCGGCGCCGAGGTGTCGGGACGGGTCGCGTTCGTCAGCCCGCGGCTCGTCACCGGAGGCGGCTTTCGCCGCGACGACGTGCTGCTGCGGCTCGACGCCGAGCCGTTCCAGGCGGCGCTCGCCCAGGCGAGCGCCGAGCGCCAGTCTGCGCAGACCAGCCTCGCGCTCGCCGAGCAGCTGCTCGAGCGCACCGAGGAGCTGATCGCGAAAGGGTTCCTGTCGCGCCAGACCCTCGACGAGCGCACCGCGGGCCGCGATCAGGCGCGCGCGGCGCTCGCGCGCGCCCAGGCGCTCGAGCGGCAACGGCGCATCGACCTCGAGCGCACCGTAGTGCGCGCGCCGTTCGACGGTAAGGTGCTCTCGGAAAAGATCGATCTCGGCGACACGGTGCAGCCGGGCAAGGAGCTGGCGCGCCTCTTCGCCGACGACGCGATGGAGATCGCCGTGTCCCTCACCGACCGGGACGTCGCGCTCATCGCCGATCCGTGGGGCGCGACGGCGGGTGCCCGGAGCCGGCGCGCGAGCACGAAGGCAACGGTGATCGTCGAGCACGGCGGCGTGAGCTACCGCTGGCCGGCCCGCGTCGACCGGGTCGAGGCGGCGGTCGATAGCGCGACGCGAACGTTCAACGTCGTGGTGAGGGTGGACAAACCGGCGGCACGGGGCAGGTCGGAGTCGGGCAATCCGGCTGCGGCACCGCCGCTGCTGGTGGGAATGTACGCGACCGTCGAGATCGCGGGCCGCGACCAGGGGCGCTACGCGGTCGTGCCGCGCCGGGCGCTGCGTGACGGCGGCGTGGTGTGGATCGTCGGCGCCGGCGAGGCGGTGTCCATCCGGCCGGTGCGGGTGCTCAACGAAACGAAGGACGCCGTGGCAGTCTCCGCACAGGGTCTCGAGGCGGGCGCGCGGATTATCGTGAGCGATCTCAAGGTGGTGACCGAGGGCATGACGGTTCGCGTCGTCGAGGATGCGCCGCGCGCGCCCGAGGCGGCGGGGCGGCCGGCGTCGTGAGCGGGCTCATCGCCTGGATGGCGCGCCACCCCGTGGCGGCGAATCTCCTCATGCTCCTCATCGTCATCGCGGGGCTCACCAGCGCGCTCACGATGAAGCAGGAGGTCTTTCCGCAAATCGATCTCGACGTGGTCGAGGTGCGGGTGACCTACCGTGGCGCCGCGCCGGACGAGATCGAAGAGGCAATCGTCCAGCGCATCGAGGAGCAGATCGAGGGCATCGAGGGCATCGATCGGGTCACCTCGATCGCCGCGGAGGGCGTCGGCATCGTGCGCGTCGAGCTCTCGCGCGGGGCGCGCATCGCGGCCAAGCTCGACGAGATCAAGTCGGCGATCGACCGCATCACGACGTTTCCCGTCCAGGCCGAGCGCCCGGAGGTGAAGGAGCTGAGCAACCGGCAGCGGGTCATCGAGCTTGCGGTGTACGGCGACACGAACGAGGGCACGGTGCGCGAGTTGGCGTACCGGATCAAGGACGAGCTCACCGCGACGCCCGGCGTATCGCTCGTTCAGGTCGCTCGGGTGCGGGACTACGAGGTATCGATCGAGGTGCCGAACGACGCGTTGCGCGCCTACGGGGTCACGCTGCAGGACCTCGCGGCGACCGTGCAGCGCTCGAGCCTCGACCTGCCGAGCGGCGACATCAAGGCGGACGGCGAATCGATCCTGCTGCGCGCCAAGGGCCGCAACTACAAGCGCGCGGAATTCGAGGAGATCGTCGTCGTTTCGGCGCGCACCGGCGCCCGCGTGCGGCTCGGCGACATCGCGCGCGTCGAGGACGGTTTTCGCGACGAGGACCTGATCGTGCGCTACCAGGGCAAGCCCGCCGCCTTGGTCCAGGTGTTCCGCGTCGGAGAGGAGAAGGTGCTCGACGTGGTGGGCAAAGTCGAGCGCTATCTCGAGGCGAGCCTGCGCCCGAGCCTGCCGCCGGGAATCTCCGTCGCCATCTGGCGCGACGACTCGACCGAGTTCAAGAACCGCATGCGGCTCCTGGTCAAGAACGGGCTCATCGGCCTCACGCTCGTCCTGGCGGCGCTTGCCCTCTTCCTCGACCTCAGGCTCGCGTTCTGGGTCTCGGCCGGGATCTTCATCGCGTTCGTCGGCGCCTTCAGCGTGATGCCTCTGGTCGGCCTTTCGATCAACATGATGTCGCTCTTCGGCTTCATCCTCGCCATCGGGATCGTGGTCGACGACGCGATCGTCACGGGAGAGAACATCTACACGGAGAACGAGCGCGGCACGCCGCAGCTGGAGGCGGCGGTCGCCGGCGCGCAGCGCGTCGCGCTCCCGGTCGCGCTCGCGGTGTCGACCACGGTGGCGGCGTTCGTGCCGCTGCTTTTCGTCCCGGGAACGATCGGCAAGTTCCTGTTCCAGATCCCCGCGGTCGTGATCGTCGTGCTCGCGATCTCGGTAATCGAGGCGCTGTTCGTCCTGCCGCACCATCTCTCGCATCTGCGGATCGTCGGTTTCCGCCCGCGTACCCGGATCGGCGCGCGGATCGCGGATCTGCGCCATCGCATCGATCGGGCGCTCAAGCGCTTCGTCGAGGGTCCCCTCGAGCGCGGGCTGCGCTTCGCCACCACGCACTACGGCGTCGTCATCGCCACCGGCGTCTCGATATTCCTGATCACGCTCGGGGTGATCGCCGGCGGATACGTCAAGTTCGTCTTCTTTCCCCAGGTCGAGGGGCGTTACGTGACCGCCTCGCTGGAGCTCGCGCAGGGCGCGACCGCCGAGGCGACGCTCGCGACGGCGCTCGAGATCGAGCGCGCGGGGCATGCGGCGGCGCGCGCCGTCCCCGACCCGAGCGGGCAGGACCTCGTCAACGCGGTCTACGTGACCGTCGGCCAGCAGGACGCGGCCGGCCCCGGCGCGATCGGCGCGCTCAACATCCTCCAGGGCCACAAGGCCTCGGTGGTATTCGAGCTGCTCGACCCGGAAATCCGCAGCGTCTCGTCCAAGCAGTTCGAGCTGAAATGGCGCGAGCAAGTGGGAATGCTGCCCCAGGTGCAGAAGCTCGTGTTCGCCTCGAACGTGATCAACCTGGGCTCGCCCGTCCAGGTTCAGCTCTCGGCGCGAACGCCGGAGGGACTCGCGCAGGCGGTGCGCGAGATGGAGGACGAGCTGCGGCGGATCGAGGGCGTGTTCGACGTGAGGAACGATCGCGAGCCCGGCAAGCGGGAGGTCCAGTTCACCCTCAGGCCCTACGCGCGCACGCTCGGCGTGACGCTCGAGAGCCTCGCGCAGCAGGTGCGCGCGGCATACTTCGGCGCCGAGTCGCTGCGCGTGCAGCGCGGCCGCGACGAGGTCCGCGTGTACGTGCGCCTGCCGCGCAGCGAGCGCAGCGCGCTCTCGGATCTCGGCAAGTACCGCATCCGCACGCCCGCCGGCGACTTCGTGCCGCTGCACGAGGTGGCCGAGCTTTCTCTCGGCTACAGTCCGGCGACCATCGTGCGCCAGGGCGGGCGCCGGGTAACCACCGTGCTCGCCGAGGTCGACAGCGCGATCGTCACCGGCCAGCAGGTGAACGCGCGCCTCGTCTCCGACCTGTTGCCGCGGCTGCAGGAGGAGATTCCGGGGCTCGCCTACACGATGGCGGGCGAGCAGCGCGAGCAGGGGCAGACGTTGCCGGCGCTGGCGCGTAACTTTGTGCTCGCGGTGTTCTGCATGTACGCGCTGCTCGCGCTCGCGTTCCGCTCCTACATCCAGCCGGTGATCGTGATCGCCGCGATCCCGTTCGGCTTGGTCGGGGCGACGCTCGGCCACCTGCTGCTCGGCCTGAGCCTGGGGCTGACAAGCCTCTTCGGCATCGTCGGTCTGGCCGGAATCATCGTCAACGGCTCGCTCGTGCTCGTCGACTTCAACAACGAAGAGCGCCGCCGCGGCAAGTCGGCCCAGGAAGCGATCATCGCCGCGGCGAAGAGCCGGTTCCGGCCGATCCTGCTCACCGCGATCACGACATTCCTCGGCATATTCCCGCTCATCATCGAGCGCAGTATCCAGGCCCAGTTCCTGATTCCGCTTGCGGTGTCGATCGGCATCGGCGTGCTCCTCGGCACGGTGCTCCTGATGCTGCTCACGCCGGCGCTGGTGATGGCGGTCGAGGACATCTCCTCGCGCTGGCGCGGCGCGGCGCGCGCCGACCGCATCGGAAGCTGACGCGGCTGTCAGGTAGATCGCGGCGCCGTGCCGCCGTAAATCTTTGTCAGCCGGACACCTTATGACCGGCTACGCTCGGCGCCGGTCCGTAGAATCCTCCATGCTCAAATCGACCGGCCGGCGGCAAGGCCCTCGT
Organism: Burkholderiales bacterium; assembly: GCA_041576355.1. Lineage (GTDB taxonomy): Bacteria > Pseudomonadota > Gammaproteobacteria > Burkholderiales > SG8-39 > JAOUFA01. Next base: position 2,964 of record JBFGLA010000126.1, on the reverse strand, counting down.
TTCCGACGTATTCGAAAACCTGAATGAATTAGTATCCGGGCACCATGGACGCCCCCACCCTCCGCGTACCGGCCCTGTCGGGCGACGCGAAGCAGTCGATTCGCATGAGTCGCTTCCTGCTCGCCACGCTGACCTACGTGATCGGGGCGATCATGGTCGCGTGCACCTATGCGTTCGGATTCCTGCCGGGCTGGGTCACGTTCACGACGCTCGCAGTCATGGCAACGGTCAATGCCGCCCTGTATGTCGCGTTCCGGAGCGGATTCAACCAGCGTTTCCGCGACCCGAGCCTGACCCAGCTGCAGGTCTTCGTCGCCATCACGCTGCAGATGTTCATCATCTACCACCTCGACATCTCACGCGGCATGGCGCTCGCGTTCACCTTCATCGTCTTCTTGTTTGGCATCTTCCGGCTCACGCGCCGCGAGTTCGTCGCCCTGACGCTGTACACGCTCGCGGCGTACGCGCTGGTGGTGAACCTGCTGTTCTACTGGCGCGCGGAGGCCATCCAGGACGTGTATGTCGAGTGGTTCAGTTGGCTCCTGCTCGCCGCGGTGCTGCCCTGGTTCGGCATGGTCGGCGGCCAGATCAGCGAGATGCGCAATCGCCTGCGATCGGCCAATGTCGAGCTCACCTCCGCGATGGAAACGATCCGCAAGATGGCGACGCGCGACGAGCTGACCGGGCTCTACAACCGCGCCGTGTTTACGGAGAGTCTGCGGCACGCGCTGGCGCAGAGCGTGCGCCACGGCCACCGTCTGGCGTTGTTCTTCATCGATATCGACCGATTCAAGGTGATCAACGACACGCTCGGCCACACAAGCGGCGACCGCGTGCTGCGCGAGATCGCGGAGCGTCTCAAATCCGGACTGCGCGAGAGCGACATCGTCGCGCGCCTGGGGGGAGACGAGTTCGTCGTTCTGGTCGAGGACTGCAAGTCGGCCGCCGACGTCGAGCTCGTCGCGCGCAAGGTCGTCGGCCTCCTGTCGCGGCCGATGAAGCTCGAGGGGCACGAGCTGCCGCTATCGGGTTGCGTCGGCGTCGCCACCGCGCCGGAGGACGGGCTCGAGGCCGAGGCGCTGCTGCGTAACGCCGATGCGGCGATGTACCGAGCCAAGCAGCAGGGCCGCAACGGCTACGCACTGTACGCGAGACAGATGAACGAACGCGACGCGGACCGGCTCGCGCTCGAGACCGAGCTCGGCTACGCAGCGGAGCGCGGCCAGCTGAGGCTCTATTTCCAGCCCAAGGTATCGATCGGCTCGGATGCGATCACCGGCGTCGAGGCGCTGCTGCGCTGGCAGCATCCGACTCTGGGGCTGCTCGCGCCCGAGCGCTTCATGGCGATCGCCGAGGAATCCGGCGCGATCGTGGCGATCGGGCGCTGGGTGCTGCGCGATGCGTGCGAGCACGCGCGCCGCTGGCGGGATCGGCACGGACTCGAGCTGAGCATGGCGGTCAACCTTTCGCCGCGCCAGATCCAGGATCCGTCGCTGCCCGCCGAGCTTGACGAGGTGCTGCGCGACACGGGGCTCTCCCCATCGCTGCTCGAGCTCGAGCTGACCGAGACCATGGCGATGCGCAACCCCGAGCAGGCGGCGCGGCAGATGCGCAAGCTGTCCGAGCGTGGCGTGCGGCTGGCGATGGACGACTTCGGCACCGGCTATTCCTCGCTCGGCTATCTCAAGCGTTTCCCCCTGCACAGCGTGAAGATCGACCGCTCCTTCGTGTGCGATCTTCCCAACGACGGCGAAGACGTCGCGATCTCGCGCGCGGTGATCGGCATGGCGCACAGCCTGCGCCTGAGCGTCACGGCCGAGGGCGTGGAGCGCCGCGAGCAGGTCGATTTTCTGCGCGGCGAGGGATGCGAGGAGTACCAGGGCTATTACTGCAGCCCGCCGCTGCCCGAGGAGAAGCTGCTGACGCTGCTGAGCGTGAATCGATCCTCTGAGGCAGGCGCGGCCGGCGGCAAAGCCATTTCCGGCAAGATCGGCGACCCGGCTTGACGCTGCGCGCCCTCTCGGCTACTTGAACACGTTCGTAACGAGCTGGTCCGGGAGCCAGGTCGCGAGCGCCGGGAAGAAGATCACGAGGAGCAGCACGAGAACGTCGCCGAGGAAGAACGGCACCGAGCCCTTCAGGACTTGGGTGACCGGGATTTTCGATGTGCCGCTCACCGCGAAAAGGTTCAGCCCCACCGGCGGCGTCACCACGCTCATCTCCACGGCGAGCGTGAGCATGATGCCCAGGTGCACCGGGTCGACCTTGAGCGCGTAGGCCACCGGGAACACCACGGGCACGGTGAGCAGGACCATCGCCACCCCGTCGACGAACATGCCGAGCAGCATCAGCACGCCCATGAAGGCGAAGATGAACGTGAGTTGCGTCAGCCCCCAGCCCGTGACGATCTCGGTGATCTTCTGCGGCCAGTAGAGGTTCGCGGCCAAGAACTGGAACACGCCCACGCAGCCCACGAGGAACATCACCACCGCGGTCAGGTTGAGCGCGCGGCAGGCGGTCGGAAGGAGTCCCTGAAAGAACGCCTTGGTGTCGCTCAGCAAGCCGTAGAGCAGTGCATAGCCGCAGGCCGCGGCAGCCGCCTCGGTCGGCGTGAATAGCCCTCCATAGAGCCCGCCGAGGATGACGACCGGCATGCCGAGCGCCGGCGCGGCGCCCTTGAACTCTTTCCACAGCCGCCGCCCGTCGAACTCGCCGCGCGGCAGCTTCAGGAACCAGGCGATGATAATGACGCTCAGGATGTTGCCGGCCGCGAGCAGCAGGCCCGGGACCACGCCGGCGAAGAACAGGCGCACCACCGAGGTCTCGGTGACGATACCGTAGAGGATCAGGATGATGCTCGGCGGTATGAGCATGGCGATGCCGCCCGCGGTGGCGACGAGGCCTGCCGCGAGCCAGTCCGGGTAGCCGCGCTTGGTCATCTCCGGAATCGCGATCACCGCCATG
>JBFGLA010000125.1:0-7850 GCA_041576355.1 Burkholderiales bacterium | reverse complement strand
TACATCCTGCTCAATTTCGTTTCCTACTTCGCGAGCCGGGATTACGCGCAAAGGCGCTGGGCGATCGCGCTGCATCACCAGTTCTCCGGCGTCGAGCCGCCGGTGTCGGTCCTCATTCCGGCGTTCAACGAAGAGGCGACGATCGCCACCTCGGTGCGCTCGATCCTGCAGCTCGAGTACCCGGAGTACGAGGTCGTCGTGGTGAACGACGGCTCGAAGGATGCGACGCTGCGCACGCTCATTCGCGAATTCGGCATGGTGCCGTTTCCCGAGGCGGTGCGGGTCCAGGTGCCGAGCGCCCAGATCCGGGGCGTGTACCGCTCCACCCGCTACCGCAACCTGTGCGTCATCGACAAGGAGAACGGCGGCAAGGCGGACGCGCTCAACGCGGGAATCAACGTCGCCCGCTACCCGCTCTTATGCGCCGTCGACGCCGACTCGATCCTGCAGCGGGACAGCTTGTGGCGCGTCGTCGAGCCGTTCCTCGAGGACCCGAACACCATCGCCGCTGGAGGAACGGTGCGGATCGCGAACGGCTGCAGCGTCGAAGGCGGCTTTCTGACCCGGGTCGGATTGCCGCGCAATCCGCTCGCGCTCTTTCAGATCGTCGAGTACCTGCGCGCGTTCCTGTTCGGCCGCCTCGGCTGGTCGCCGATGAACGCGGTGCTCGTGATTTCCGGCGCGTTCGGACTCTTCCGGCGCGACGCCGTCGTCCTCGTCGGCGGCTACCGCACGGATACGGTCGGCGAGGACATGGAGCTCGTGCTCAGGCTGCATCGCCACCACCGGACCTACGGAGTTCCGTACCGGATCGTGTTCGTCTCCGAGCCGATCTGCTGGACCGAGGCGCCCGAGTCGCTGCGCGTGCTGAAGAACCAGCGCGCGCGCTGGCAGCGGGGATTGTCCGAGAGCCTGATGCTCAATCGCGGCCTGCTCTTTGACCGGCAAGGCGGCGCGCCCGGCTGGATCGCAATGCCGTTCATGATCGCCTTCGAATGGATGTCGCCGGTAATCGAGCTTGCCGGCTACGGCTTCATGATCGGCGGCTGGCTGCTCGGCCTGGTCTCGTTCACGGCGATGTGGGCGTTTCTGCTCGTGGCAATCGGGTTCGGCGTGCTGCTCTCGGTCAGCGCGATGCTGCTCGAGGAGATGGAGTTCAGGATCTATCCGCGCGCGGGCCAGCTCGCCGCGCTGGTCCTTGTGGCGATGGCCGAGAACCTCGGCTACCGGCAGCTCATGTCGTGGTACCGCCTCGTGGGGCTCGCGCGCTGGGCGACGGGCCGCAAAGCGAGCTGGGGTAAGATGACGCGCTCCGCTGCGTGGCAGAAAAAGCTCTGAGCGCCCGCGCCACTCGATCGTTTCGCATGCGCCTCGCCCTATTCGATCTCGACAATACTTTGCTCGCCGGCGACAGCGACTATGAATGGGGCCAGTTCCTGGTGGACCGGGGCGTGCTCGACCGCGACGAATACGAGGCGCAGAACCGCGAGTACTACGCGCAGTACGCCGCCGGCACGCTCGACATCCACGAGTACCTGGGCTTCGCGCTGCGGCCACTCGCCGACCACGGCGCAGCCGACCTGAACCGATGGCACGACGAGTTCATGCGCGCGCGCATCCTGCCGATGATCACGCCGCCGGCCCGGGCGCTGGTGGCGCGGCACCTCGAGGCCGCCGACCTGTGCGCGATCGTCACCGCGACCAACCGCTTCGTCACGGAACCGATTGCGCGCGAGTTCGGGGTGCCGCACCTCGTGGCCACCGAGCCGGAGACGGCGGGCGGACGCTTCACCGGGCGCGTGGCCGGAACGCCCTGCTTTCGCGAAGGAAAGATCCGGCGCGTGCGGGAGTGGCTCGCGGGGCTAGGCTACCGGCTCGAAGACTGCGACGAGAGTGTGTTCTACAGCGACTCGCACAACGACCTGCCGCTGCTCGAGCATGTCACGCGGCCGGTGGCGGTCGATCCGGACGAGCCGCTCGCCGCCGAGGCGGCGCGCCGCGGCTGGCCGGTCATTTCGCTGCGGTGAGACGCGCGTGATCAAGCGATTCATCCGCCGTGTCCTCGGCCTTGGCGCCGATTCGCCGCAGCGCGTCACGGTCGAGAAGCACCGTCTTGCGCGCGGCGGCATCAGTCCCGCGGCGCTCAAGGTCTGCGACGCGCTGCGCCAGGCCGGGTTCTCGGCCTACATCGTGGGCGGCGCGGTGCGCGATCTGCTGCTCGGCCTGCCGCCCAAGGATTTCGACGTCGCCACCGACGCCCGGCCGGAGGAAGTCAAGCCGCTGTTCCGGCGCGCGTTCATCATCGGCAGGCGCTTTCGCCTCGTGCACGCCATGATCGGGGGCGACACGGTGGAGGTGTCGACTTTCCGCGCCGCCGCGCCCGAGCCGGCCGAAGTGTTCGAGGTGTCCGACGATAGCGACGACGCCCGGCTCCAGGACGCGCATGCGCGCGGGCTCCAGGACGCGCGTGCGCGCGTTTTGCGCGACAACGTGTTCGGCACGCAGGAGGAGGACGCGCGGCGGCGCGATTTTACGGTCAATGCCCTGTTCTACGACCCTGCCACCGAGGAGGTCATCGACTATCACGGCGGCCTCGCCGATCTGCGCAAGCGCGTGCTGCGCGTGATCGGCGATCCGGAAACCCGCTATCGCGAGGATCCGGTCCGTATGCTGCGCGCGGTGCGCCTCGGCGCCAAGCTCGGGCTCACGCTCGACGCCGCGACGCGCGCCCCGATACGCCGGCTCGCCTCGCTGATGGAGCAAGTCGCGCCGGCCCGGCTCTTCGACGAGATGCTGAAGCTCCTCCTGTCCGGGCACGCGAGCGCCTGCGTGCGCCAGCTGCGCGAGGTCGGCCTGCACAAGGGCCTGCTGCCGCTGCTCGACGTGATCCTCGAGCAGCCGCTCGGCGAGCGCTTCGTCACCCTCGCGCTCGCGCAAACCGACGAGCGCGTGCGGGCCGAGCGTCCGGTGTCGCCGGCGTTTCTGTTCGCGGCGCTCCTCTGGCACGAGGTGCTCGCGGCGTGGAAAGCGCGCGAGAAACGCGGCGAGCGGCCGATGACCGCGCTCGAAGCGGCGATGGACGAGGTCTTGGACACGCAGTGCGAGAAGCTCGCCATCACCCGCAAGCTCACCGCGACGATGCGCGAGGTCTGGTCCATGCAGCCGAGGTTCGAGGCGCGCTCCGGGCAGCGCCCGTTCCGCCTGCTCGAGGCGCCTCGATTCCGCATGGGCTACGATTTTCTCGCCCTGCGCGCCGCGAGCGGAGAGGTGTCCGAGGAGATCGAAGCCTGGTGGCGCTCGTTCCAGAGCGCGGATCCCGATACGCGTAAGGCGATGCTCCACGCCGAGACGGAGCCGAAGAAGCGCCGGCGCAGGCGACGCAAGAAACGCCCCCAGCCCCCCGAGGCGCCGAGCTCTTGAGCCGCGTGACCGCATACATCGGGCTCGGCTCCAATCTCGATCGGCCGCGCGAGCAGGTGCTGCGCGCGCTCGAGGAGCTCCAGCGGCTGCCCGACACGCGGCTTGCCGCCCGCTCGTCGCTGTATCGCAGCGCACCGGTGGGGTATGCCGATCAGCCCGATTTCGTGAACGCGGTCGCGCGGATCGAGACCGGTCTTGCGGCTGAGCGGCTTCTCGCCGAGCTGCGCCGAATCGAGTCGCGGCGCGGGCGGCAGCGCAGCTTTGCGAACGCGCCGCGCACGCTCGATCTCGATTTGCTCCTCTACGGCGAGGCCGAGATCGTCTCGCGGGATCTCGTCGTCCCGCATCCGCGCCTGCACGAGCGCGCGTTCGTGCTCAAGCCCCTTGCCGAGCTCGACCCGCAGGCTTTCGTCCCGGGCCACGGGCGCGCCGGCGATCTGCTCGCGCGCTGCGCCGGCCAGGACGTCGCAAAGCTCCTCGAGTGATGCAGCGCTTTCGCTACGTCGTGGTCGAGGGACCGATCGGCGCGGGCAAGACCAGCCTCGCACGGCGGCTCGCTGCGCGGCTGGGATTCGAGCCGCTGCTCGAGCAGCCGGCCGAGAACCCGTTCCTCGCCCGCTTCTACCAGAACATGTCGCGCTACGCGCTGCCGACGCAGCTCTTTTTCCTGTTTCAGCGCGCCAAGCAGCTCGAGCCGCTCGCGCAGCCCGACATGTTCGGCCGCGCGATCGTGGCGGACTTCCTGCTCGCCAAAGACCCGCTGTTCGCGCGTATCACGCTTTCGAGCGACGAGCTCGCGCTATACCAGAGAATCTACGAGGCGCTGCGGCCCCAGACGCCGCTCCCCGACCTCGTCGTGTACCTTCAGGCCGACCCGGAGACGCTCGTCGAGCGTGTCAAGCGACGCGCCGCCGCGTACGAGCGCGGCATCAGCGCGGAATACCTCGCCCTGCTCGCGGAAAACTACTCGCGATTCTTCTATCATTACACGGACACGCCGGTGCTGATCGTGAACTCGGAAAACCTGAATTTCGTCGATCGCGACTCGGACTTCGAGTTGCTGGTGGAGCGCATCGGAGCGATGAAGAGCCGGCGCGAGTTCTTCAATCTGGGCTAAGGCGCACCGTGCAGATCGTGCGCGACACCGACGAGCTGCGCCGCGCGCGCGGCGCGGGGCGGCTCGCATTCGTGCCGACCATGGGCAACCTGCACGAGGGGCATCTGTCGCTCGTGCGGATCGCGCGCGGGTGCGCCGATCGGGTCGCGGCGAGCATTTTCGTCAACCGGCTCCAGTTCGCCCCGAGCGAGGACTTCGACCGCTATCCGCGCACCTTCGCGGCCGACTGCGAGAAGCTCGCCGCCGAGGGCGTCGACCTCGTGTTCGCGCCGGACGAGGCCGTGCTCTATCCCGAGCCGCAAGGCTACATCGTCGAGCCGCCCGCGGTCGCAAACGAGCTCGAGGGCGCGTTTCGACCGCGCTTCTTCCACGGCGTCGCCACCGTGGTGCTGAAGCTGTTCAATTGCGTTCAGCCGGCGGTTGCGGTGTTCGGCAAGAAGGACTACCAGCAGCTGATGATCGTGCGCGGCATGGTCAGGCAGCTCAATATGCCGATCCAGATCGTTGCCGGCGAGACGGTGCGCGAACCCGACGGTCTCGCGATGAGCTCGCGCAACCACTACCTGTCCGCCGCCGAGCGGGCGGAGGCGCCGCGGCTGCACCGCGTGCTGTCCGAGATGCGGGCGCGGGTGCAAAGCGGCGAGCGCGACTACGAGGCGCTCTGCGCCGCGCGTGGAAGCGAGCTGGCCGCGGCCGGCTGGAAACCGGATTACCTGGAAGTGCGTCGGCAGATCGACCTGGCGCCGCCGCGAGCCGAGGATCGCGGGCTCGTCATTCTGGTCGCGGCGCGCCTCGGAAGCACGCGATTGATCGACAACCTCGAGATTGGATCTAGCCTGCGGACCTAGCCTGGATACGGATCGAAGGTGATCACTTCGACCGAGCAGCCCATGGCCTTCGCGAGCTTGTCCATGGCGTCGTCGGTGAGCTGCACCGGCAGAAAGTCCGCGTCTCCGCCTTTCGAGGAAATGAAGGCCTTGGCCGCCGCTTCGGTGTTCCAGGTGACGACCGGGTCCGGGCTCACGCCCGGAACCTGACGGCAAACCGGAAATCCGTCGGACTTGTAGACGATCGCGTACATGCTGCCCCCTTGAAACTATTCCGCGCGCCAAACCATTCCGTGCGAATGTAACCGAACCTTGGGGATTCTACCAATGCGTGCCGCGACTTGACGGCGCAGCCGGAAAAGCCCCGCCATGGCGAGGACTTATGCCCGCAATCAATGCGCGCGACCGGACAACGAAGGCACGCTCAGCGCGCGCGGTCAGCCGCCGCCTTGAGAATTCGATACGCCAGATTGCTGGATTGGACCGCGTCTTCGGCCGGATCGCTGAGCTCGTGCTGCACCGAGAGAACCTGCTCATGCACGCCGAGGAACGCGTCGATCAGTTCCGGATCGAAATGCTTGCCGCGCTGATCGCGCAGGTATTGGAGCACGTCCGGGCACGGCCAGGCCGACTTGTACGGCCGTACCGACGTGAGTGCATCGTACACGTCCGCCACCGCGACAATCCGGGCGGCGAGCGCGATCTCATCGCCCCCGAGGCCGTTCGGATAACCCGATCCGTCGTAGCGCTCGTGATGGCCAAGCGCAATCGTCGCGCCCATGCGGACGTGCTTCGACGCGCTGTCCTTCAGGATCTCGTACCCGATGACCGGGTGGGCGCGCATGATGCTCCACTCGTTTTCGTCCAGCTCGCCCGGCTTCAGCAGAATCTGATCCGGAATCCCGATCTTGCCGATGTCGTGCAGCGGGGCGGCGAGCTCGATGCTTTCCGCCTCGTCGCGCTCGATCCCGATCGCGTCGGCGATCAGGCGCGAGTAGCGCGCCATCCGAATGAGGTGGTAACCGGTCTCGGCGTCGCGAAATTCGCCGGCTCGCGCTAGCCTGAGCAGCGTCTCCTGCTCGCGCTTGCGCACCTCGCGCGTCGCTTCCTCGATCATGCCCTCGAGCAGCCGCTTCTTGTCTTCCAGCGCGAGATGCTGGCGCCGCATCGTGAGCAGGTTGCGGCAGCGCGCCGCGCATTCGCGCACGTCCACCGGTTTGCTGAGGAAATCGGTCACCCCGGCGTCCAGCGCCCGGTAGCGGAGCTTGCGATCCTCGCTCGCGGTCAGCATCACGATCGGGACCTGGTCGTAGCCGGGCTGCGTACGCAGGTGCTTGACGAGCTCCAGCCCGTCCATCTCCGGCATCATGTAGTCTACCAGCACCATGTCGGCGACGTGCCGCGTCGCCCAGAGGGCGGCGTCGCCGGGATACCCGAAGCTCTCCACCGACACGCCGTGGTCGAGCCGGCGCACGATGTGCTCGAGAAGTATGCGCGCATCGGCATGGTCGTCCACGACCATCACGGTGTCGCGCGCCGACAGCGGCAACCCGATCTGAGCCGAACCCGCGAGGGTCGCCGTATCCGGAAATTTCATAGTGCAGCGAGCGTACCGTCCGGACTCGGGCGTGTCCACAATGCGTTGGTAAAAAATGGTGGCGTCCCGGAGCCGAACAATTTCTCACAATCGGCAGAAGCGCGGGCTGCCAAGTGGTGCCGGAAGAGAGACTCGAACTCTCACGGTGTCGCCACCGGCGGATTTTGAGTCCGCTGCGTCTACCAGTTCCGCCATTCCGGCGCGCGCGCGGAGCGAACCGCGCGCTTACTGGAGCGAATTCTATAATGGCGCGCCATGCACGTCGCGGAATTCGATTACGCGTTGCCGCCGGAGCTCATCGCGCAGCATCCCGCGACCGAGCGCACGCAGAGCCGGCTGCTGCATCTGGACGCGCCCACGGGCGCGCTGGCGGATCTACGCTTCGCCGATCTTCCGGGCTTGGTCGCCGCGCCCGACGTGATCGTTCTGAACGACACGCGCGTCGTCAAGGCACGGCTCGCCGGGCGACGAAGCACGGGCGGCAAGGTCGAGCTCTTCGTCGAACGACTAGTGGGCGAAAACGAGGCGCTCGCGCTCATCCGCTCGGGCCACCCTCCGAAACCGGGCAGCGAGCTGACGGTGGGCGCAAACGTGCGCGTCGAAGTCCTCGGGCGCGAAGACGATCTGTACCGCGTGCGCTTTCCGGACGCGCGGGTCGAGGACGTGCTCGAGCGCGACGGCGCCGTGCCGCTGCCCCCCTATATCGTGCATCCGCCGGGGCCGGAAGATTCCGAGCGCTACCAGACCGTGTATGCCGAGCGCCGCGGCGCGGTCGCGGCGCCGACCGCGGGCCTGCATTTCGACGCGCCGATGCTCGAGCGCCTGGCCGCGCAAGGCGTGCGCATCGCGCGCGTTACGCTGCACGTCGGCGCCGGCACGTTCCAGCCGG
>JBFGLA010000124.1:0-7906 GCA_041576355.1 Burkholderiales bacterium | reverse complement strand
GACCGGCGCCAGCGGGGGACGGTACAGCCGCAGGCCGATGCGCTCGATGATGTCGCCCTCTTGCTCGGATTCCGCGAAGCCGCGCAGGTCGAGGGTCAGCTTCGTGATCCCGCCCTGATCCTCGGTGACTTCGAAAGCGAGGGCTTTTCGCTCCAGCGCGCCGCGGATGACGTGCCAGCGCATCTGTTCCCACGTTTCCACGTGCTCCGCGTCGATCGAGCGTACCGTGTCGCCGCTGCGGAATCCGGCCCCCGCGGCCAGCGTGCCGGCAGGCGGCTCCGCGAGGATGGGCTTCGCCTCGGGTACGCCGGTCATATACAGCCCGGCGTAGAGGAGAATCGCGAACAGGAAATTGAACACCGGCCCGGCCGCGACGATGACGATGCGCTTCGCGACGCTTTGCCGATTGAATGCGCGCGTCACCTCGGCCGGATCGACCGGTCCTTCGCGCTCGTCGAGCATCTTGACATAGCCGCCGAACGGAATCGCGGCGACGACCCACTCGGTCGCATCGCGCCGACCGCGGCGAACGAGCAGAGGCCGGCCGAACCCGATCGAAAACCGCAGCACCTTGACGTTGAATAGCCGCGCCGCCAGGTAATGCCCGTACTCGTGCACGATTATGAGGACGCCGAGCGCGACGATGAACGCCGCGACCGTCTGCAGGACGCTCATGCCGCGCGCCCGATCGCCCGCTCGATCTGCTGGCCGGCCTTGCGGCGCGCCAGCGAGTCGGCCTCAATGACCTCGCCGAGCGTGGACGCGGGTCCGGGCGCCATGTCGGCCAGCACCGCCTCGGTCACCCCTGCGATGTCGGTGAAGCGCAGCCTCCCCGCGAGGAAGGATTCCACCGCGACCTCGTTCGCGGCATTGAGCACCGCCGGTGCCGTCCCGCCCGCACGCAGCGCCTCGTAGCCCAGCGCGAGGCAGGGAAAGCGGCGCGGCTCGGGCCGCTCGAAGGAGAGCTGTCCGATCGCGCCGAGATCGAGCGGCCGCGCGCCGGATTCGATCCGGTCCGGGAAGCCGAGCGCATGCGCGATCGGGACGCGCATGTCCGGATTGGACATCTGCGCGATGACCGAGCCGTCGACGTACTCGACCAGCGAGTGCACGATGCTTTGCGGATGGATGACGACTTCGATGCGCTCGGCCGAAACGCCGAAGAGCCAATGCGCCTCGATGACCTCCAATCCCTTGTTCATCATGGTGGCCGAGTCGACCGAGATCTTTCGCCCCATGACCCAGTTCGGATGGGCGCAGGCTTCGGCGGGTGTCACCGCGGCAAGCCGCTCGAGGGACAGCGTCCGGAACGGACCTCCGGACGCGGTAAGCAGGATCCGCCGGACCGCGCCGAGCGAGGGATGTCCCTGCGCATCGTGCGGCAGGCACTGGAACACTGCGTTGTGCTCGCTGTCGATCGGCAACAGCTCGCCGCCCCCCTCGCGCGCGGCGCTCATGAAGAGCGCCCCGGCCATCACGAGCGCTTCCTTGTTCGCGAGCAGCACGCGCTTCCCGGCCGCGGCGGCTGCGAGCGCCGATTCGAGCCCGGCCGCGCCGACGATCGCCGCCATGACGGCGGCACAGTCGGAGTGGGTCGCGACCTGCGCCAGGGCGCGCCCGCCGAACAGAAGTTCGCTGCGGCACCCCGCTTCCGCGAAGCGCCGGCGCAAAGCGACGTCCTCGCGCCGGCCCGAGAGCACCGCGTAGCGCGGCTGGTGCCGGACGCACAGCTCAAGCAAGGTCTTGTCCGAGCGATGCGCGGTGAGCGCGAAGGGCACGTAGCGATCCGGGTGGCGTCCGATCACATCGAGCGTGCTCGCGCCGATCGATCCCGTGGCGCCGAGGATGGTCAGTCCACGCGCCTGGGATGGAGAAGCCGTCTTCGCACGAGTTCCGGTCACGGTCACATCAACTCCCGAAGCAGCAGCAGGGCGGCCGGCAGGGTGGCGGTCGCGCTGTCTATCCTGTCGAGCACGCCGCCGTGGCCCGGGAGGAGCGTTCCGCTATCCTTGACCCCGGCTTGACGCTTGGCAGCAGACTCGAACAGATCGCCCAACACGCTCAGGGCGCAAAGAAACGCTGCGCCGCCAAGATAGGCCAGCCACATGCCGCCTTGCACCGCGCTGCCGAGCGACGGTATCAGAGCCGCGCAGACGATTGCGTAAGCCAATGTCGCCGTCACGGCTCCGGCGACGCCCTCCCAGGTCTTTCCGGGGCTGATCGACGGAGCGAGCTTACGCCGGCCGAAAGCGCGACCCGCGCCATAGGCCGCCGTGTCCGCGATCCAGACCAATGCGAGCACCAGCAAGAGCTGCACCGGAGCCAACGCCACCATCGCGAGCGCCGCCGGAATCAGTACGATCAGACCCGCCAGCGGCAGCAGCCACGCGCTCGATTGTCCCATACCCTTATACAACCATATCGGCACCGCCGCGCACCAGAAGACGACCGCGCTCCCGAAGATCACGATCGCCCCCGAGGCCGTCTGCAGCGGCGCCAGGAGCCCCGCGAAAGCCGCCAGAATCCCGCCGACGTAAACGATGGCGTATCGGGGATCGAGCCGGCACAGCCTCGCCCACTCGTAGGCTGCGAGGGCGATGATCACGCCGACCACCCAGGCGAATTGGGCGCGCTCGAGGAATAGCAGCGCCGCGACGAAACCGGCGAGGAGCAGGGCTGCTGTGAGTAGGCGTGTAAGAAACAAGCGCTCAGGCAACGGCGGCATCCGCCCGGCGCCCCGGCGCCGGGCGGACGTGCTCGAGCTGCTCGCTCGTGCGTCCAAACCGGCGTTCGCGCCTTCGATACGACGCGATCGCGTCGTCGAGCGCGGCGGCGCCGAAGTCGGGCCACAGAGTATCGGTAAAGTACAGTTCGCTATAGGCGAGTTGCCAGAGCAGGAAGTTGCTGATTCGCTGCTCGCCGCCGGTGCGGATGAAGAGGTCCGGCTCGGGCGCGTAAGCCATCGCCAGGTAGGGCGCGAGATCTTCCTCCCGCATGCCTCCGATCAGCGCCTCGGGCTTGTCCTGCGCGAGGCGCGAAAGCGCCTGCAACAGGTCCCAGCGTCCGCCGTAGTTCGCCGCCACGGTGAGCGTCAATTGATCGTTGTTTCCAGTCAGTTCCTGGCCGCGCTCGATCAGATCCCGGATCTTGTGATCGAAGCGCGAGCAATCCCCTATCACCTTCAGCCGCACCCGATTGCGATGCAGCTTGTCGACTTCGTTCGCGAGCGCACCGGCGAACAACTGCATGAGAAGCGCGACTTCCTCCTCGGGGCGGCGCCAATTCTCGGAGCTGAACGCGAACAAGGTGAGGAACTCGACCCCGCGCTCGACGCAGGCGCGCACGGTTGCGCGTACGGCATCGACGCCACGCTTGTGTCCCGCGAAGCGGGGAAGGTGGCGCTTGCGCGCCCAGCGCCCGTTTCCGTCCATGATGATCGCGACGTGCCGCGGCACGTCGCGATGTGCGGGGATTTCCCGGGTAGAGCTGATGTGTTCCACGTCGTCTTCCTCAAGGCATCAAACAAAACGAGGGGACTTCCCCTCCCGCTCCCCCGTGGGGGGTCGCGCAATCACTCCGGACGGCCGCTCAAACCGCGAGCAGCTCGGCTTCCTTATGCTGCAGCAGCTTTTCGATCTCCGCGATATGTCGATCGGTCAGCTTCTGCACCTCTTCCTGGGCGCGGCGCTCGTCGTTCTCGGACACCTCCTTCTTCTTCAGCGCTTCCTTCAGGGTATGGTTCGCGTCGCGACGCAGGTTACGCACTGCGATCCGGGCGTTCTCCGCCTCGTGACGCACCACTTTGATCAGTTCCTTGCGCCGCTCCTCGGTGAGGGCGGGCATTGGTACGCGTATCGTTTCCCCCATCGCGGCGGGATTGAGGCCCAGATCGGACTCGCGGATTGCCTTCTCGAGCGCTTGGGTCAATTTTCTCTCGAAAGGGGCGACGCCGATGGTGCGGGCGTCGAGCAGCGTGACTTTTGCCACTTGGTTGATCGGCGTCGGCGAACCGTAGTAATCGACCATGATGTGATCGAGCAGCCCGGTGTGCGCCCGTCCCGTGCGCACCTTCGCCAGGTCACCCTTAAAAGCCTCGACGCTTTTCGTCATTTTCTGCTCGGTACTTTTCTTGAGCTCGGGAATCATCACGATCTCCTTCAGACGTGCACCAGTGTACCCTCGTCCTCGCCGAGAACGACCCGCTGCAGCGCGTTCTTCTTGAAAATGCTGAAGACGTTGATCGGTAGCTTCTGGTCGCGGCAGAGCGTCAGGGCGGTGGCATCCATCACCTTCAAGTTGCGGCTAATCGCCTCGTCGAAACTGATTCGGCTGTATCGCTCGGCCGCGGGATCCTTGCGCGGGTCCGCCGTATAGACGCCGTCTACCTTGGTGGCCTTGAGCACGATCTCCGCGCCGACCTCGCTGCCGCGCAGCGCGGCGGCGGTGTCGGTCGTGAAGAACGGGTTTCCCGTTCCTGCCGCGAACACCACGATCTTCCCTTCCTCGAGGTAGCGGATCGCTTTGCCCCGGATATAGGGCTCGACCACCTGCTCGATATTGAGCGCAGACTGCACGCGACTCACCAGGCCAGCGTGTCGCATCGCGTCCTGGAGGGCGAGCGCATTCATGACCGTGGCGAGCATGCCCATATAGTCGGCGGTCGCCCGATCCATCCCCGCTGCGCCCGGCGCGACGCCGCGAAAGATGTTCCCACCGCCGATGACGACCCCGATCTCGACGCCCATGCGTGCGATACGCGCGATCTCGGAGACGATGTTCTCGATGGTCTGGCGATTGATACCGTAGGCGTCCTCTCCCATCAATGCTTCGCCGGAGAGCTTGAGCAGTATGCGTCTGTACTTCGGCGTCACATCGTCACCCGCGGCGTCTCGGCGCTCGGTTATCGCGCCATTCCCGCCTGCGCCATGACCTCGGTGGCGAAATCGGAGGACTTGCGCTCGATTCCCTCGCCCACGACCAGGAAGCCATAACCGAGCACGCGCGTCTTGCGCTGCGCGAGTATCTTCTCCACCGTCAGCTTGTCGTCCTTGACGAAGGGCTGGCCGAGCAGCGTGATCTCGCCGAGGAACTTGTTGACGCCTCCTTCGACCATTTTCGCGACGATCTCGGCCGGCTTGCCCGATTCCTTGGCGCGCGCGGAAAGAATGTCGCGCTCGCGGGTGACCACCTCGGCCGGCACGTCGGACTTCGTGAGATACCGGGGCCGGGCGAAGGCGATGTGCATGGCGATGTCCTTCGCGACCTCGTCGCTGCCCTCGTACTCGACCATGACGCCAATGCGCGCGTTGTGCACATAGAGAGCGAGGCGCGCGGAAGTCTGCATCCGGTGCAGGCGCCGCAGCGTGATGTTTTCACCGATCTTCTGCACCAGGCTGTGCCGCTTCTCCTCGACCGGTGTTCCATCCAGCGCCAGTGCGGACAGCGCCGCGGCGTCGGCGGGGCTGCGCTGCGCCACGAGCTCGGCGAGCGAGGCCGCAAACGCCAGGAAATCCTCGTTCTTCGCGACGAAGTCGGTCTCGCAGTTGACCTCGACGAGCGCTCCGATCCGGGCATCGGGGGAGAGATACGCTCCGATCACGCCTTCCGCCGCGATCCGGCCGGCCGCTTTGCTCGCCTTCGCGCCGCTCTTGATGCGCAGCAACTCCTCGGCCTTCGCGAGGTCGCCGTTCGCCTCCGCGAGCGCCTTCTTGCATTCCATCATTCCAAGTCCGGTCATTTCCCGCAGTTCCTTCACCAGACTTGCGCTGATCTCCGCCATCACCGTTTGCTCCTTCGCTGCGATCGGATCCACCGACCCGATACGAGATTCAAAAAATCCGGCCCGGGATTCAAAAAAAGGGGCCCGAGGCCCCTTTCCCGAAGCGGCAGCGGCCGCTCAATTGTCGCTTTCGCCCTCGTCGATCTCGACGAACTCATCACGCGAGGCCGCGGCCACTTCTTCGACCGCGTGCTCGCGGCCTTCCAGAACGGCGTCCGCGACGCCCCGGGCATAAAGCCGTATGGCCCGATTCGAGTCGTCGTTTCCCGGAATGATGTAATCGATTCCCTCGGGCGAGTGGTTCGTATCGACCACACCCACCACCGGCACCCCCAGCTTGACGGCCTCGGCTACGGCGCCCTTCTGGTAACCGACGTCGATCACGAACACCGCGTCCGGCAGGCCCGAGAGCTCCTTGAATCCCCCGAGCGAGCGATTCAGCTTCTCGAGCTCGCGCTGGTAACCGAGCGCCTCTTTCTTCGCCATGCGCTCCAAGGTCCCGTCCTGCGCCATCTGCTCCATTTCCTTGAGGCGCTTGATCGACTGTTTGACCGTCTTGAAATTCGTCAGCATTCCGCCCAGCCAGCGGTGATCGACGTACGGCATCGCGCAGCGCTGCGCTTCCTCGCGTACGATATCGCGTGCCTGCCGTTTCGTGCCGACGAAAAGAAGAGTCCCCCGGTTTGCGGCGAGCTGGCGCACGTACTTCAGCGCCTCGTCGTACATCGCGAGGGTTTTTTCCAGGTTGATGATGTGGATCTTGTTCCGGTGCCCGAAAATATACGGTGCCATCTTCGGGTTCCAGTATCGAGTCTGGTGTCCGAAATGGACTCCTGCCTCGAGCATTTGACGCATGGTGACCGACACGATTCTCTCCTTAGGGTTAAGTCGCTGCCGCACGGCCGGACGATCCGGAGCGCGAAGGCGCTCGTTGCAGCGCGCGTCGCGCACCGGACACCCTAACGGGGCCGGGCGGGAAATTTGGCCCGGAGAATGATTCCGATAACTCCGAGTCAGCCGAAAATTGTAGCATAATCAGACTTCAAGACTCAAACTGACCGCTCCGGGTATGCGCCGCTCTCCGATCCGTCGCGGCGCTTCGTAGCGGGTCCCGACGGATTCTCATATGTTTATCGATTCTTCCATGGCCCATGGCTGTCACGCCCAAGACCCCTGACGAGATCGAGCGCATGCGGGTCGCCGGCCGACTGGCGGCCGAGGTTCTCGACTTCATCACGCCGCATGTCCGCGCGGGCGTCTCGACCGGCAAGCTGGACGAGTTGTGCCACGATTACATGGTAGGAGTCCAAGGGACGATTCCGGCGCCGCTCAACTACGCGCCTCCGGGCTACAAGCCCTACCCCCGCTCGATCTGTACGTCGGTCAACCACCAGGTTTGCCACGGCATCCCCGGCGATCGCGTGCTCAAGCCGGGCGACGTCCTCAATATCGACGTCACCGTGATCAAGGACGGTTTTCACGGCGATTGCAGCCGGATGTTCCACGTCGGCGAGCCGAGCATACAGGCGCGCCGCCTGGTCGAAGTCACCTACGAGTGCATGTGGAAGGGGATCTCCCAGGTTCGCCCGGGCGGACGCCTGGGCGACATCGGTGCGGCGATCCAGAGTCACGCAGAGAAGCACGGGTTCTCCGTGGTGCGCGAGTTTTGCGGCCACGGGATCGGCCGCAAGTTTCACGAAGAGCCGCAGGTTCTGCACTACGGCAAGGCCGGCACCGGTCTTGTGCTCGAGCCCGGGATGACGTTTACCGTCGAGCCGATGATCAACGCCGGCAAGGCGGCGATTCGCGAGCTTGCGGATGGCTGGACCATCGTGACCAAGGACCATAGCTTGTCCGCACAATGGGAGCACACGGTGCTCGTCACACAGAGCGGCTACGAGGTGCTGACGCTCTCGGCCGAAGCCCCGGCGCCACCTCAATTCGTTCATTCGGCGATGCGGGTTTGAATAGCGCCCCGCGCACGAGGCGAAAGCCCGATCCGATAACCGCTCGATGAACACCGCCCTGCCGGCATCGGCGCTAGACGTCGCAGAATGCCGCGCCGCGCTCGAGGCCGGCCGACGCGGGTTGCGCGAGGCCTATCTTCGCGCTCCCCAGCCGCGCGGT
>JBFGLA010000123.1:0-7920 GCA_041576355.1 Burkholderiales bacterium | reverse complement strand
CATGCACGAGGCGGTGACAATCGCCGAGCTCCTGGTGAACGGTGATACGTGGAAGTCGCTGCCTGCCGCGCAGCAGGAGATCATCCGCTCGGCCGCGAGCGAGACGTTCCTGCGCTGGTGGGTGCGCTGGCAGAAGCAGAATGCCGACGCGATCAAGGAGCTGCAGGAGAAGCACGGAGTGCGCGTGTTGCGCACTCCGCCAGACATCCTGGTCGCATTCCTCAAGGCTTGGGACGAGCTCGCCGCGGAGGAAGAGGCGAAGAATCCGTTCTTCAAGAAGGTGCGCGACTCGCAGAAAGCGTACGCCTCGGTGGTCGTGCCGGCGAAGCGCTTCCTCTACCCGCCATACTCGTTCGCCGCGAACCATTACTGGCCTGAGAAGAGGGCGTCGGCGGGCGAGAAGAAGAAATAACCTCTGTAGCGACTTCGTAACGCGGGGGCGGAGATCCGCCCCCGCTTTTCGTTTCCAGCGATCGAGGCGAAGCTCGGGCCGACGATCTCCGGAGCACATCGGACTTGGGTGCAGGCATGTCGCAACCGTCCCCAATGCTGGTCAATTTCGTCCAGCGCATCGACCGCTTTACAGACGCCGCGGGCACTCTGGTGGCGTGGCTGTGCCTCCCGCTCATGGCAGTCGTGGTGTGGGAGGTGTACTCGCGCTACTTCATGGACCAGCCCACGGTATGGGCTTTCGAAACCTCGTTCATGCTGTACGGCACGATCTTCATGCTCGGCGCGGCCTATGCGCTGCATAAGGGCGCGCACATCCGCACCGATTTCTTCTTCGAGAGATGGTCGATCCGCACCAAGGGCTGGATCGACTCGGTGGCCTACGTCGTGTTCTTCTTTCCGTCGCTCACGGTGTTGATGATACTGGGTGTGAACGAGGCCTGGTACTCGTACACCATCACCGAGGAGTCCGAGCAGACGCCGTGGCGGCCGTTGCTCTGGCCATACAAGAGTGTCGTGCCCCTGGCGTGCCTGCTACTCCTGATCCAGGGCGTTTCGGAGACGATTAAGAGCATCTACGCCGCGCGCACGGGCATCGAGCTCGAGCACAAGGAAAAGACCGAGGTATGAAAGCGCCTCAGCCCTGCGCCGGCGTCATCGAGGTCGGCTCATGAACTTCGAGGTGATGCTCGGCCTGATCATGCTGACGGTAATGATCGGCGTGATCTTCATCGGCTTTCCCATCAGTTTCACGCTGCTGTTTCTCGCGCTCACCTTCGGCTACTTCGGCTTCGGCGAGACGGTCTTCAACCTCGCCTACTTCCAGACCATCGGCATGATGAAGGAGGAGCTGCTCGCCGCGGTGCCGCTCTTCGTCCTGATGGGATTCATTACCGAGCAGGCCGGGCTCATGGAGCGGCTGTTCAAGGCGTTCCGAGACCTGCTGGCGCCGATCCGCGGCTCGCTCTACGCGGTAGTGATTCTCACCGCCGCCGTGTTCGCCATGGCGACCGGCATCGTCGGCGCCGCAGTGACCGTGCTCGGCATCATGGCCTCGCCGATCATGATCAAGACCGGCTATGACGCCCGGCTCGCGGCGGGGACGATCACCGCCGGCGGCACGCTCGGCATCCTGATTCCGCCCTCGGTGATGCTGATCGTCATGGGGCCGGTGCTCGGTGTCTCGGTGGCCGACCTGTACGCCGCCGCATTCGGCCCGGGCTTCATGCTCGCCGCGATCTATCTCGCCTACCTGCTCGGGCGTTCTTTCATCAACCCGCAGCTCGGGCCCCCGGTTCCCAAGGAGGAGCGCATCCACGGCATTGTGACGGTGATCAAAGAAGTGCTCGTCGGCGTGGTGCCGCTCGCCGGGCTGATCGCCGCGACGCTTGGCTCGATCCTGTTCGGTCTGGCGACGCCGACCGAAGCTTCCGGCGTCGGGGCGGGAGGCGCGATGGTGCTGGCGCTCGCTTACCGCAAGCTGACCTGGGCGGGCCTCAAGCGGGCGGTTCTAAACACGACGGCGACCTCGAGCATGGTGCTGTTCCTCGCCGTTACCTCGAACATTTTCGGCGCGGTGTTCGCTCGCCTGGGGTCGGCGACCTACATCACCGAGTCCCTGCTCGCGTTTCAGCTCTCGCCGACGCTGATGCTGGTGCTTGTGCTGGTGTTGATTTTCGTGCTCGGTTGGCCCTTCGAGTGGCCCGCGATCGTGCTGGTGTTCCTGCCGATCTTCTACCCGGTGGTGAAGGCGCTCAATATCGACCTGATCTGGTTCGGCGCGCTGGTCGCAGTCACGCTGCAGACCGCGTTCCTTTCGCCGCCGGTGGCGATGTCCGCCTACTACTTGAAGCAGGTCGTCAAGGAGTGGTCGCTCGCGACGATCTACAGGGGCATGTTCGAGTTCATGATCCTGCAGGTGATCGCGATCGCCCTTATCATCACCTTCCCGCAGATCGCGACTTACCTGCCGCAGAAGATGCAGGAGGCCTCGCGTGCGATCAAGACCATCGAAGTGGAGGACGCCGTATCGCTTGAGGACTACATGCCCGAGGGGGGCTATGGCCAGGCGCTGAGCGACGCGCTCGAGGCGGATCAGGAGGCCGAGGCCGACGCCGAAGAGTCGGAAGGCGACCCGCGGGAACAGGATGATCTAAAAGCCGGAGGGCAGAGGGGAGAGCGCAAGTGATGATCAAGGCGGCACAGAAATCAAAATCCAACGAGGGCGAGACGGATCACCGGCGCGCCCCGCGGGAAGCGTCGAATTTCGACTTCAACACGATCGTCGAGCGCGCGGGCACCTGGAGCATGCGCTGGCAGCCCTATCGCGGACGGGACGTGCTCGTGCTTTCGGTCGCGGATACGGACTTCCGCGCTCCGCCTCCCGTATTGGAGGCGTTCCGCGAGCGCCTGGATCACGGTGTGCTCGGTTATACGGTCGCGCCGGACGAATTGCGCGCGGTGATCGTCGAGCGAATCGCGCGGCTCTATGGCTGGCAGATCGAGCCGGACTGGATCGTTTTTCTCCCGGGGGTAGTACCGGGGCTACACATGGCTGCGCGGCAGCTCGCGCGCGCCGACGAGCACGTGCTCGTCCCGAGACCGGTGTACCAGCACCTGAAGTGGGCGGCCGAATTCGCGCCGCGCGCGCACGACGATGTACCACTCGTGCTTTCCGGCGGGCGCTGGGTGTTCGACGAGGAACGGCTCGCCGCGCTCGTGCGGCCGAACTCCAAGCTCATTTATCTGTGCAACCCGCAGAATCCCGGCGGCACCGTGTTCACCCGCGCCGAGCTCGAGCGCTTCGCTGCGTTCGCCGAGCGGCACGACCTCCTCATCTGCTCGGACGACATCCACGCCGACATCGTGCTCGATCCGGGCAAGCGCCACATGCCGATCGCGAGTCTCGCGCCGGAGATTTCGCGCCGAACGGTAACGCTGATGTCGCCGAACAAGACCTTCAACTTTCCCGGTGCGGGCGTCGCGTACGCGATCATCGAGGATAGCGCGCTGCGGCGCGCGTTCTCGGCCGATCTGCACGCCACCGTGCACGATGCCTCGCTCTTCGGCTACATCGCCGCGCTCGCGGTGTATCGCGAGGGTGAGCCGTGGCTCGCGCAGCAGCTCGAGGTTCTGCGGGCGAACCGCGACCGGGTGGAGGAGACGGTGGCCGCGTTGCCGGGGCTGTCGATGGCGCATGTCGAGGGGACGTTTCTGGCCTGGATCGATGCCTCACGCCTGGGCGCCGCGGATCCGCACGCGCATTTTCTCGCGCACGGTGTGGCGCTCTCCCCCGGACCGCAATTCGGCGCGCCCGGATTCGTGCGGCTGAATTTCGGCACCCAGCCGGCGCGCCTTGCGCAGGCCCTCACTCGAATCGAGCGCGCCGCCGCCGGCTGACGACCGCGCAGCGGCCGGTGATCAGCGGCCTCGGCCTTCGCTTTCCCGGCGCAGCCCGATCGCGGCGCGCAGCACCCGCTCGAGGTGCGGATCGCGGACTCCCAGCTCGCGCATGTGCTCGATCGTGTTGCCGATGTAGTCGATGCAGTGACCCCGTTCCCCGATTCCCTGCGCGACGAGGCGGGCGCGCCCGCGCAGGTTCAACTCGCGGATGAACTGCCGGTGTGTGGGATCGGCGATGAAGGCGAGCGCGCGGACCGATTCGGGATGCGCGGCGCCGCGCGCGCGCCTGGATGCGCTCAGGCGCGCGGCAACAAGGCGCGGGAAATACACCCGGTTCGGCATCTCGCGCTCCCAAAGCAGCTCGAGCGTGCCGGCAACGCGCGTTGCGGCGACCCGAAACCCGATGCCCCAGCACGAGCCGCCGCGGCACAGTCCCATCACCAGGCCGGGGCGTTCCGGCGTGCCGCGGTGGCGATGCGACAGGATGCACAGCGCACGGTGATAGCCATGCAGGAGAGCAACCGATTTTTCCTTGAAGCGGAAACCGGGCGACCACATGAGCGAGCCGTAGCCGAAGATCCAAAGGTCTCCACGCGGCAAGCGCGCGAGAAATTCCGCCAGTTGCATCTGATCGTTAGGGTCCAGGGCGCGTCGCGCGAGGATTATAGATTCCCCGGATGCGATCTGCCGCGAGCGCTTGTGCGCTTTCCGGCGACCGGGTAGATTCGGCATGGCCCGCCAGGTGGGGCACCGCGTCGTGATCGCGTTTCCATGCCCGCATTAGCCCGTGCCATCGCCTCAGCTGCGGCCGCGAGCGTTGCGCTCACGCACGCACTGTACGTTTATGCGCAGGAGGGCGAAGGACGGGCTCCGTTCTTCACCACGCCGCCCGCGGTCGTCGAGCGCATGCTGGCGCTCGCCGGGACCGGGCCGCACGACTACGTCATCGATCTCGGCTCGGGAGACGGGCGCATCGTCATCGCCGCGGCGCGCGGATTCGGGGCCCGCGCCCTCGGCATCGAGCTCGACGAGAGCCTGGTCCGCCTTTCCCGGGATCATGCCAAACGCGCGGGCGTCTCCGAGCGCGTCTCGTTCGAGCACGGCGACGTCCTGCGCGCAGACCTGTCGCGGGCGAGCGTGGTTACGATCTACCTGCTCGGCTCGCTCATGAACCGCCTCCAGCCCAAGCTGCTGGCCGAGCTCAAGCCGGGCGCGCGCATCGTCTCGCATGCGTTCTCGATGACGGGATGGAACCCCGATCGCAGCGAGATCGTCCGCCTGCCCTCGCGGCACGAGGGACAGGGCGATACGAGCCATATCTTTCTTTGGATCGTGCCCGCGCAGGTGCGCGGCGAATGGCGCTCGACCGCGCCGGCGGGCGGGCGCGAGTGGCGCCTTTCGATCGCGCAGAATTTCCAGCAGATCGAGGTCGAAGCTGCATCCGGCGGCAAGCGGCTCGACGTCAAGGAAGCTTCGCTCTCCGGCGCCGATCTGTCGTGGCGCGCCGAGGGGGCGCGCTTTCACGGTCGCGTGGTCGGCGAAGAAATCGTCGGCGAACTCGAACTTCCGCAGGGCGCGGCCCCACTCGTTCTTACCCGGCGCTGATGGCGATGCCTGACGATATCATTGCGGACGAGGCGCAGATCTGGGATGCGCTGCGCACGGTGATCGATCCCGAGGCGGGGGAATCGGTGGTCGATCTCGGGCTCGTCTACCGTATCGAGTGCGGTAAGGGCAGCGTCCGCGTCGACATGACGATGACATCGCCCGCTTGTCCGTACGGCGGGGCGATCGCCGAGGAGGCCGAGCGCACGATACGCGCCGCGCATCCGGCGGTGCAAGACGTCGCGGTCGAACTGGTCTACGACCCGCCCTGGACCCCCGAGCGCATGAGCGAGGCGGCGCGCAAGCGCTTCGGCTGGTGAGCGACCTCGGACCGCCGGCGCGAGTTCCGCTACTTGTCCTCGGCTTCGTCGCGCTCGTTTCCGGAGTCGCCGGCGGCTTGGCGCGGCTCGGGCTGCCCGGTCCCGCTCCGGCGGCTGGGATCGCCTGGCACGGCGCGCTTCTCGCGGGCGCCTTCTTCGGTACCTTGATTTCACTCGAGCGCGCGGTCGCTCTCGGGCGCGGGTGGGCGTACGCCGCCCCTGCGGCGTGCGGCGCAGGAGGAATCGCGCTCGTACTGGGCTCGACGCCGGCCGCCTTCTGGCTGCTGCTCTCGGGCAGCGTCCTTCTCTTCGCGGTCTCGGTCACGATCTGGCGGCGCGATACCGTGCTGCATCTCGCTTTGCTCGCGCTCGGAGCGTTGTGCCTCGCCTACGCCAACCTGCTGCTCGCTCTCGGCGAGCCGGTCGAGGCCGCGGTGCCGGGCTGGCTCGCATTCTTCGCCCTCACGATCGGCGGCGAGCGGCTCGAGCTCTCGCGTCTTGCCCCGGTGCCGCGCGCGGCGCGCCGCCTTTTCGGCGCGCTTGGCGCGGCGACGGCGCTCGCCGCGCTCGCGAGCGGCTTGGCGAGCGTCCCCGCGCTGCACGCGACGGGGTTGCTGCTCGTCCTGATGGCGGCCTGGCTGGCCCGCTACGATATCGCCCTGCGCACGGTGCGCGGCACCGGGCTCACACGCTACATGGCGGTGTGCCTGCTCGCCGGCTACGCGTGGCTTGCGCTCGGAGGAGTCGTTTTTGCTGCCGCCGGATACGCCGCCGAGCGCGAGGTATACGACGCTGCGTTGCACGCGGTGCTCGTCGGGTTCGTCTTCTCGATGGTGTTCGGCCACGCGCCGGTGATTTTCCCGGCGATCGTTCGCGTCGCGATTCCGTACTCGGTCTGGCTGTACGTTCCGCTCGCTATCTTGCACGGCTCCGTCGCGGCGCGCGTCGCCGGCGATTTCGCCGCGGTGGCGGCGCTGCGTACCGCGGGCGCCGCGGGGAATGCGCTCGCGATCGCGGCATTCATCGCGACCGCCGCAATCCTCGTGCTTTCCGCGCCCGCCCGGGTCAGATGACCTTGCCGGGATTCATGATCCCGTCGGGATCGAGAGCTTGCTTGAGCGTTCGCATCAGCTCGAGCTCGAGCGGGGTTTTGCGGCGCCGGATTTCTTCGCGCTTCAGTTGCCCCAATCCGTGCTCGGCCGAGATCGAGCCGCCGAGGGAGGCGACGACGTCGTAGACGATCGTATTCACCTCGGCAGCGCGGCGCATCAGGGCCTCGTTCGCCTCCGGGTCGGCCTGGCCGACGTTGTAGTGGATGTTGCCGTCGCCGATATGGCCGAAGGCGTAAATCACCACGCCCGGGAATTCGCGCTCGAGCGCCAAAGAGGCGCGCTCGATCAGCGCCGGGACCCTCGATACCGGGACCGAAACGTCGTGCTTGACGTTGCGGAACTGCGCCTCGGGTATCGTCTCGCGTAGGCGCCAGAGCGCTCTCGCCTGCGCGTCGCTGTGGGCGAGCGCTGCATCGCGCAGCGCGGCCGATTCCGAGAATCCGAGCAGCGCGCGCTCGATTCCCGCGCGCAGCGCGTCGGTTTCGCCTGCGTCCGACACCTCGGCGAGGATGTACCAGGGGTGGGGCGCGCCGAGCGGATCCCGGGTTCCTTCGATGCGTGCGAGCACCGCCTCGAGGCAGCGCCGCGACACCAGCTCGAATGCCGTGAGGCGGTCGCCGAGGCGCTCGCGCAGCGCCGAGAGCAGCTCGATCGCACTCTGCGGTTCGTTCACCGCGATCCACGCGGTTGCCGTCGCGCTCGGCAGAGGATGGAGCTTGAGCACCGCCGCGGTAATCACCCCGAGCGTACCCTCCGCGCCGAGGAAGAGCTGCTTCAGGTCGTAGCCGGTGTTGTCCTTGCGCAGCCCCCGCAGGCCGTTCCAGATGCGACCGTCGGCAAGCACGAC
The DNA here is from genome assembly GCA_041576355.1 of Burkholderiales bacterium. Classification (GTDB taxonomy): domain Bacteria; phylum Pseudomonadota; class Gammaproteobacteria; order Burkholderiales; family SG8-39; genus JAOUFA01. The sequence goes on along the minus strand of JBFGLA010000123.1, from coordinate 184 downwards.
CTCGAGGCCGAGCACCTGGTCGCGCGCGTTGCCGTAGCGGAGCACGTTCACCCCTCCAGCGTTGGTGGAAAGGTTGCCGCCGATCTGGCAGCTCCCTTCGGCGCCCAGTGACAACGCGAAGAGCCGCCCGGCCGCTTGCGCGGCGGCCTGGATCGACGCCAGCACGCAGCCCGCCTCGACCGTG
>JBFGLA010000122.1:0-7922 GCA_041576355.1 Burkholderiales bacterium | reverse complement strand
GCTCGAGACCGCGTGTGCGCAGAACGTCGCCTGGCAGCGCGCCGGGCTGCCGCCGCTGCGCATGTCGGTCAATCTCTCGGCGCGCCAGTTCGCCGACGAAGACCTGCTGAACGACATCGCCCTGGCGCTGGAAAAGAGCGGCATGCCGGCCGAACTCCTGGAGCTCGAGCTCACCGAAAGCGTGGTGATGCAGAACGCCCAACGCGCCGATCTGGTGCTCAGCGCCATCAAGCGCATGGGCGCGCGCCTCGCCATCGACGATTTCGGGGTCGGCTATTCCTCGCTCACGCATCTCAAGCGGTTCCCGATCGACACGCTCAAGGTCGACCGGTCCTTCATCCGCAATCTCCCGCACGATGTCGAGGACAAGGCGATCACCGAAGCGATCATCGCGATGGGCAAGAGCCTCAACCTCACGGTCGTCGCTGAAGGCGTCGAGACGCTGGAGCAGGAGACGTTCCTGCGCGAACGCGCCTGCGACGAGACCCAGGGCTATTATTTCAGCAGGCCCATCTCGAGCGACAAGTTCGCGGAGCTGCTGCGGCAGCGGATCGAAGCCACGGGCGCATAGGCGCGGTTTCCCCCCGACCGGGCGGACGGCGCGTCCGCCCGATCTTTCGTAGAATCGGCGTCTGTCATGAGGCGCGCCCACGTCTACGCCCTGCCCGCGCTGACGCTGCGCTTCGTCCCTGTCTGGCAGCGCAATTTCCTCGTCTGGCGCAAGCTCGCCGTGCCTTCGCTGCTCGCCAATCTCGCCGACCCGTTGATCATGCTCTTCGGTCTGGGTTATGGCCTCGGCGCGGCGCTCGGTACGATGGGCGGCACGTCGTACTTCGCGTTCCTCGCCGGCGGGTTTGTCGCCTCCGCGACGATGTACGCGGCGAGCTTCGAGGCTCTGTACAGCGCCTTTTCACGCATGCAGGTGCAGCGCACCTGGGAGGCGATCGTGAACGCGCCGATGACGCTCGACGACGTGCTGATCGGCGAGTGGCTCTGGGCGGCGACCAAGTCGCTCGCCTCGGGGCTCGCGATACTTCTCGTGGTCGCGCTCTTCGGTTACGCGAGCTTCCCGCTCGCGCTCGCCGCGCTGCCGGTGATGGTGCTCGTCGGGCTCGCCTTCGCCGCGATGGGGCTCGCGGTCAACGCGCTTGCCCGCAGCTACGATTTTTTCAGCTACTACTTCACGCTGCTCCTCACGCCGATGATGATGCTCTCGGGCGTGTTCTTCCCCGTCGAGCAGCTGCCCGCCGCGATCCAGGTTTCTGCGAGATTGCTGCCGCTTTATCACGGCGTCGCGCTAGTGCGGCCGCTGCTCGCCGGCGAGCTTCCCGCAGCGCCGTTCGCCAATCTCGCGATACTCGCCGCGTATGCGATCGTCGGCACCTATATCGCGCTGGTCCTGACTCGCCGCCGGCTGCTCGTCTGAGCGGGCCGCGCCCGGCCGCGCCCGGCCGCGTTCTGGATCACGGAACGGGCCGCATGAAATTTCCTGTTGACATCGCCTCGCAATATCTTTACATCTCTATTCATTCGTCGGCGTTCGAGCCGACGTGGGCGAGCGCCTCCAAACGTTGCAACCACCAGGGGCGCAACCCGCAGGATTCACGCAGACCGCAAACCTGAATCCGCAGGAGAAGGAGGAAAACCATGACGATCATCAAATCCGGATTCGACCGCCGCACGTTTCTCAAAGGCACCCTCGCGACGCTGGGCGGCGCCGCAGTCGGTACCGTTCCATTCAGAAACGCGAGCGCCGCCGACTTTCCGACGCGAAACATCAGCGTTGTCGTGCCGACCCGCGCGGGAGGCGGAGCGGACCGGAACCTGCGCGCCTTCATAGCCGTGTGGGAGAAATATCTCAAGACGAAGTTCGAGCCGGGCTTCTTCCCCGGCGCCTCGGGCCGGGTGGGCTACGAGGTCTACATGGGCAAGAAGGACCCGGACTGCTACAACCTGCTGTTCGGCAACATGGGGCCGGAGGTGCTCAACTGGGTGGTCAAGCCCCCTTCCTTCAGCCTTGATGATTACTTCTATTTCGCCCGCGTCGATACCGATCCCGGTTGCGTCTTCGTCGGCGCAAAGAGCAAGTTCAAAACGATCGAGGACATTGTCGCGGAAGGCAAGAAGCGCACGCTGAAAGTCGGCACGAGCCGCCTGGCGCACCCGGCCTCGATCGGCATCCTCGCGCTGGGGGAGCGTACCGGCGCAAGGTTCAACCTCGTGCCCCTATCCGGCGGACGCAACACCGTCGCCGGCGTAGTCACCGGCGAAATGGACCTGAGCGTGCTCACTTCCGGTACGGTCATCGCCGCCGGCAAGTCGGTGCGCACGTTGCTCGTGTTCAACGACAAGAACGTCGTCGGCGCGCGGCTCAACAACGCGCCGACGATGAACGAGCGCTTCGGCACGCAGTTGCCGCCGATGCTCTCGGCACGCGCGTTCGCGGTCCATGCCAAGGCAGCCGAGAAGTATCCCGAGCGCTACCAAGCACTTAACAACTCGATCCAGCAGGTGTTCAAGGACCCGGACTACAAGAAGGCGGTGATCAAGTCCAGGGGAGAATGGGATTACATCAATTACGGCAACGCCGATGACTGCAAGAAGTACGTCAAGGACATCATCGAGATCGGAAATCGATACAAAGCACTCTTGACGGGCAAATCGAAGTCATAGATCCGGTGCGGGTTCTCGGAGGAAACACCCCAAGCCCGCGTCGCGGGCCTGGGGTGAAGTTCAGCTTGATCCCATGACAGACAAACCGCGATCGGAAAGTAAGCAAAAGACGGTCGGCGGCGACCTGGTGATACCGGTCGCCGCCGTTGTGTTCACGGCCTACTACTTCATCTCGATCATCGATGCGCCCTGGACGGCGCAGGTGAGCACTGTCTTCATCGGCTCGGTCCTGATTCTGCTGGTCGGCGTGTTTCTCGCGAGGACAATCCTCTCGGTCCGCGCGGGCGAGGCGCGCTGGGGTATCGGCAACCTGCCCAATCCGACGGCGCTGATTCCCAAGCGGCTGGCGCTGCTCGCGCTCACGGTCGCCTACATCATCGCCCTGCCATGGGGCGGATTCACGCTGACCACCTTCGCGTTTCTCTATGCCGCAATGCTCCTGCTGGGCGGCGCGAAAGTGCGGCGCAAGGCGCTGTGGGCGTCGCTCGCGTTCTGTTTGAGCGGCTACTTGCTGTTCGTGGTCGCGTTCCAGACCCGGTTTCCGCTGGGGCCGTTCGAGCAGCTGATGAAGGCGCTCTTCTAGAGCATGCACCTCGACTTCTCGCTCTTCCCGCCGATGTTCGCCCATACGCTGACGTATTGGTGGGTGATCATCCCGGCGATCTTCCTCGGGCTCGTGGTCGGCGCAATTCCGGGCTTCAGCGCGGCCAACACGATCATCATTCTGCTGCCGATCACGCTCGTGCTCGACGTCGAGGTCGGGCTCGTCTTCATGGTCGCGCTGTACTGCTCGTCGCGCATGGGTGCGGGCATTCCGGCGATACTGGTCAATATTCCTGGGACCGCCGGCGCCGCAGCGACCCCGCTCGACGGCTATCCCATGACGCGTTCGGGGCGCGGCCAGCAGGCCCTCGCGATGTCTTTCGTGTCGTCCACTTTCGGGGGGCTCCTCACGACCGTCGTCGCGCTCGTCAGCATGCCGTGGCTCGGCCAGGTCGCGTACTACCTGCACAGCGTCGAGATGATCGTCATCATGCTGTTCGGCATTTCGCTCATCGCGACGATCGCCGCGCGCGATGCGCTGAAAGGCCTGATCGCCGGATTCTTCGGGCTCATGCTCGGTTCCATCGGCGCCGACCACGTCTACGCCACGCCGCGCGGAACGATGGGCTTTCTCGAGCTCTACGACGGGGTGCCCCTGATCCCGGCGCTCGTCGGCCTGTTCGCGGTGTCGGAAGCCTTTCTCGTCATCGAGGGCGAGTCGATCCTGTCGAAGCACGCTTCGGATACGGTGCGAAGCGCCCGCTCGAGCTGGGCGCCGACGCTGGAAGGAATCCGCATCGCGTTTTCCCGCTGGTGGCACATCATGTGGACCAGTCTCATCGGGCTCGTCATCGGCGTCGTCCCGGGCGCCGGCGCGAGCATCGCCTCGTTCGTCGCCTACCAGCAGTCGCGCTTCTTCTCGAAAACGCCGGAGAGATACGGCACCGGCCACCCCGAGGGGCTGATCGCGCCCGAGTCGGCGAACAACGGCGTCACCTCGGGCACGCTGATTCCGCTCCTCATCCTCGGCATCCCCGGCGGGGCCACCGCGGCGATCATGCTGATCGTAATGCAGTACCACGGCGTCAGTTTCGGCCCAAGCCTGTTCGCCGAGCGCCCGGAAATCGCCTACGGCATGTTTACCGCGATGACCGTGACCTACGCGCTGATGATTCTCACCATCATGCCGCTCGCGCGTTACATGTCGCGCGTGACGCTGGTTTCCACGGTCTACATGTCGCCGCTCGTGATCGCTTTCACTCTGGTCGGATCATTCGTGCCGCGCGAGTACATGTTCGACATCGGCCTCGCGCTCGCATTCGGGGTGATCGGCTACATCGCACGCAAGACCGGGTACCACGTCGCCTCGATCCTGATCGGCGTCATCCTCGGGCCGCTGCTCGAGCAGTATTTCCTGCGCGCGCTCAGGGGGTCGGAAGGCGACCCGACGGTGTTGTTCTCGTCCCGCCTGGGCAACGTGCTCTGGGTGTTCCTTGCCTTCACCATCGCCTTTCCCTACGTGCTCGGCTGGCTGCGCAAGAAGAAAGGCGGTGCGGCGCCGACGCAGGAGATCCCCGGCTGAATTAGCTCCAAGCGCGATTGTCGACGGTGTTTTCGTACGTTGCTCCCGGCACCGTCATGTTCCACTTCACGGTCCAGTTGTACGTATCGTCGAACCGCTCGCGCGTATAGGGCTGCGGCGCGGCGTGCAGCAGCCGCCAGGTCTGGAACTCCTCGGGCTTCAGGAGGCCGCCGGTCTCGCGAATGAAATAGTGGACGAAAGGCGCCGGGTCTTTTTCGATCAGCTCGACCGCCCTCGCCTGTGCACGGAACATTTTCTTCAGGGTCGGACCGTCGAGATCGTCGCCGGCTGCTTCGCTGCGCGTCGAGTGAGACTCGATCAGGATCCGCAGGCCCCACTTCTGCGCCACGCTGATCCATGGCTCCATGACGCTGGCAGCCGCAACCTTGCCGTCGCGCACCGCCTCGAGGCGCTTGAGCATCGACCCTACATTCGTCCTCTTCAGGTGCTCGGGCGCCAAGAAGCCTTCCATCATCTTCAGCGTCGTGAAATCCGAGCCGTTGTTCGGCGTGACCGCGATCTCTTTGTTCTTCAGCATCTCGGGCTCGTAGACCTTCGAGCCGCGGGCGACGACGATGGCGAACTTCGACATCGAGGCGCCCAGGGCCACGATCTTGCGTCCGCGCAGCCCTTGCGTGTTGGCCTCGACGGCGCGCTTCATGATGCCCCACTCGCACATCCGGTACTGATCGATGCCGCCCTCGTTGTAGACCGAGTCGAGCGGGCGGTCGAAGACGGAATCGAACTTGACGAAGTGAGAGGTCGTGGCCTGCGCCATCCCGGGCGTGGTCACGAATTCGAGCTCGAGCCCCTCGTCCTTGAAGAAGCCTTTGTCGCGCGCGACCAGCACCGGCAAATCGTGCACCGCGTTCATGATCGCGACCTGCGGCTTGGTCGCTGTTTCCTGCGTCGCCATGATTTCCTCCTTACGTGATGAAGCGGTTTGAGACTTATTTTCGTTAGGAGTCGACGGACACGCAATCCCGTCGCTAATCCATGAACGCGGCACGGGAATGGTTCTTCCATGACGAACGGCGGTCGCGTGTGCTATCGTCCGCGCGGACGCCGACCGGCGCGGATTCACGGCCGCTCCATTCCGCTCATGCTCTGGCTAAAGTCGCTGCACATCATTTTCATGGTGACCTGGTTCGCCGGCCTTTTCTATCTGCCGCGTCTCTTTGTCTATCATGCGACGGCCGAAGACCGCCCCTCGATCGAGCGCTTCAAGGTGATGGAGAGAAAACTCTTCTGGGGCATCATGACCCCGGGCGGGATACTCACGATCGCCTTCGGGCTGTGGCTCTGGCTCGGCTATGGTTTTTCCGGCGCCTGGCTCACCGCGAAGCTCGCCCTGGTGGCGCTCCTCGTCGTCTACCACGTCTGGTGCGGCAAGCTCATGATCGACTTCCGGCGCGAGCGCAACACCCGCAGCCACGTCTGGTACCGCTGGTTCAACGAGGCGCCGACAGTGCTTCTCTTTGGTTCGGTATTCCTCGTTGTCCTCAAACCCTTCTGAGTCGTTCTTCGCGCCCTGCCCGCGCGGGCTGGAGGCGCTGCTCGCGAACGAACTCAAGTCCTTTGGCGCCGCGGCGATCGAAGAGGTCGCAGGCGGCGTTGCCTTCGCCGGCAGCCGAGAGACCTGCTATCGCGCGAACCTCTGGTCGCGGCTCGCCTCGCGCGTGCTCTGGCGGGTGGCGAGCTTTGAGTACGCGGGTGAGGCCGACCTCTACGACGCCACGCGCGCGGTGGACTGGCCGGGACGCTTTTCCGTCGAGCGCTCGATCCGGGTGAACGTCACGGCGCAGAAGAGCCCGCTCAAGAGCCTGGAGTTCGCGACCCTGCGCGTGAAAGACGCGATCTGCGACAGGTTTCGCGACGCGCTTGGCCGCCGGCCTGATGTCGAGCGCGCTGCGCCCGACGTGCGCGTACACGTTTTCCTGGAAAGCGACCGCGGCACGCTGTACCTGGACACCTCGGGCGAGCCGCTCTTCAAGCGCGGCTGGCGGCAGGACGCGGGAGAGGCGCCGTTACGCGAGAATCTCGCCGCGGGGATCGTGATGCTCAGCGGCTGGAGGGCGCAGGAGCCGCTCCTCGACCCAATGTGCGGCGCGGGGACGCTGCTGGTCGAAGCCGCGGCCATGGCGCGCGGGCGACCGCCGGGCGCGCGGCGCCGCTTCGCGTTCGAGAAGCTCGATTCATTCGACTCCGAGCTGTGGCGCCGGCTGGGAGAGGAGGCCGCCGCACCGAGAAAGGGGGCGCCGCAGCTGCAGCTTCATGGCAGCGATATCGACTCCACGGCGCTCGATGGGGCGAGACGCAACCTCGCCGCTGCGGGAGTCGAGCGCTGGGTGCGGCTCGAGCGCGCCGACGTGCTCGAGCGCGCGGCGCCCGGCCCGACAGCCGGCGTGCTGATCGCGAATCCTCCCTACGGCGAGCGCCTGGGATCGCAGCAGGAGCTTGCGGCGTTCTATCCGAAACTGGGCGACGCGTTGAAGCGGCGCTATGCCGGCTGGCGCTGTTTCCTCTTCAGCGCGGATACCCGGCTGCCCAAGCTGATACGCCTGGAGCCTGCTCGCCGCATTCCGCTGTACAACGGCGCCCTCGAGTGCCGGTTGTACGAATTCCGCATCGTCGCCGGCAGCCACCGCCGCAGCTGACGCGGCGCTGCGTCACTCGACGATATTGAGCTTCTCCAGGCCCTTGGCGTGGTCGCGCCCCTGCGCTTCCTTGCCGTGCAGCTTGATCTGCAGCCGCACCTCGTTCATCGAATCGGCGAAGCGCAATGCGTCTTCGTAGCTGATGCGGCCTGCCTCGTACAGGTCGAAGAGCGACTGGTCGAAGGTCTGCATGCCCTGCTCGCGCGACTTCTTCATGATCTCCTTGATCTCGTGCACCTCGCCCTTGAAGATGAGGTCGGAGATGAGCGGCGTGTTGAGCAGGATCTCGACCGCCGGAACGCGCCCCTTGCCTTCCTTGAGCGGGATCAGGCGCTGCGACACGACTCCCTTGAGGTTGAGCGACAGGTCCATCAGCAGCTGCGCCCGCCGCTCCTCCGGGAAGAAGTTGATGATCCGGTCCATCGCCTGGTTGGAGTTGTTGGCGTGCAGTGTGCCGAGGCACAGGT
>JBFGLA010000121.1:0-7979 GCA_041576355.1 Burkholderiales bacterium | reverse complement strand
GCGGTTCGCTCGCTGATTGCGCTCATCGCGCTCGCGAGCGGTGCGGCGTTCGCCGCGCCGGCCGGGGAAGTGACGCACGTGAGCGGCACTTTTCTCGCAACCCGCGCCGACGGCACCGCGCGCGTGCTCGCCCCGAGGAGCACGGTCGAGGAAGGCGAACTGCTCACCACGGCGGACAACACCTACGCCCGGGTGAAGTTCTCCGACGGCGGCGAGATCACGCTGCGGCCGAACTCGCGCCTGCAAATCGAGGCCTACCGGTTCGACGAAAAGAAGCCCGAGGGCGACAGCTTCATCGTGAGCCTGATCAAGGGGGGCCTGCGCAGCATCACAGGGCTGCTGGGCAAGCGGCGCGCGGACAGTTACAACATGCGAACGCCAGTAGCCACGATCGGGATCCGCGGCACGCATTACGGCGCGCTCTTGTGCCAGGCCGATTGCGGCGGGCTCGCGACCGCCGCGGCGCAGGTGCCCCAGGACGGCCTGCACGTCGACGTTGCGGAAGGTGCGATCAGCCTCACCAACGCAGGCGGCCAGACCGTGCTCGCGCAGGGCGCGTTCGGCTACGTCCCCAACCTGCAGACGGTGCCGATCCAGGTGCCGCCGACCGAGGGCATCGTCGTTCCGATCGCAGCCTCCGGCGCAAGACCCGGCGCCGGCGCGCTCTCGGCCGCCGCGCCCGGCTCGCCGCTCGCCGAGGACTGCGTGGCGCAGTAGGTTCCGTGATCTCGGCGCAGCCCGCGCCATCGCTTCCCGCCGCGGCATCTAAGAACAGCGTCTACTCTTCGGCGCTGCGCTTGTGACCACACGTTGTATCCTCTAACATTCGCCAGGCGAAAAGAGCGGCGGATTATGCAAGGAATGGAGCGAATTACCTTCGACCCCGAGGTGATGGGTGGCAAGCCCTGCGTTCGCGGGCTGCGTGTCACCGTCGGCATGATCGTAGGGCTCGTCGCGGCCGGCCGGACCGCGGAGGAGATCATTGCCGCCTATCCCTACCTTGAGCGGGAAGACATTAGCCAAGCCCTGCGATACGCAGCTTGGCGCGCGCAAGAGCGAGACGTCACCCTGAACGAAGGATGAAGCTTGTCGTCGATATGAACCTCAGCCCAGGCTGGGTGGAGGCACTGTCGACGCAGGGTATCGACGCGGTACACTGGTCCGCGGTGGGCCGACCGAACGCAACCGACCGAGATGTCATGAGCTGGGCCGCCGCGAACGGCTACTCTGTTCTCCCGCACGATCTGGATTTCTCTGCGTTGCTCGCCGCCACCGGAGCTTCGGCACCGAGTGTGGTCCAGCTGCGTGGTAACGACGTGCTGCCCGAGGCGGCGCTCACGCGCGTCATCGCCGCGATCCGGCAAGCATCCGACGACCTCGAGAATGGCGCAATAGTTAGTCTGGATCTGGACCGGGCACGCGTTCGCAGCCTGCCTCTTAAGAAGTAAAGTAGGCGGTCCGCCGGGCCTGATACGTGACGACTGCACCAGTTCTGCGCCATCTCCCCGCGACAGTCCGATTTCTGCTCTGGGCTGTCGGCTTGAACCTGCTCGCGTTCTCCGCCTTCCGCCTCGCCTTCTGGCTCGCCTTCCGCTCCACCGCGCCTGAGGCGCCGGCGACAGACCTGCTGCAGAGCTTCTACCTCGGACTGAAGTTCGACCTGCGGCTCATGCTGCTCGTCTGCCTGCCGCCGCTCGCGCTCGCCCTGCTGCCGCCGCTCGACCCGACCCGGCGCGCGGCTACGCGGCGGCTGTGGCTCGCCTATTTCGTCGCCGTGCAGGCGCTCGTGCTCCTCCTCTACTTCGTCGATTTCGGCCATTACGGCTACGTGCGCGCGCGGCTGAACGCGAGCGTGCTCGAGCACCTGCAGCCGGTCTCGGTCGCCGCGCAAATGGTGTGGGAGACGTACCCGGTCCTCTGGGGGGTCGCGCTCATCGCCGGTCTATGCTGGGCCTACGCCGCCTTCCTGCGGCGCTACGCGTTACCCGAGCTAATGCGAGAGCGGGCGCCGCTCGCGCCCTGGACGCGGCGCGGCCTCGCCACCGCGCTCGTCGCGCTCTACGCCCTGGGGATCTTCGGTAAGTGGTCCTGGTATCCGCTGCGCTGGAGCGACGCCTACTTCACCTCGAACGATTTCGTCGCCGCGCTGGCGCTCAACCCGATCCTCTATCTCACCGACACTTACGACAACCGCGTCAAGGACTACGACGAGGCGCTCGTGCGCAAGCACTACGCGCTCGTCGCCGGGCTCCTAGGCGTCGAGCAGCCCGACCCCGCGCGGCTCACTTTCGCGCGCACCGTCGCGCCCAACCCGGCGCCGGCGCGGCCGCTCAACCTGGTGGTGATCCATCTCGAGTCCTTTGCCGGCTTCAAGGCGGGGATTTTCGGCAACGCGCTCGACGCGACGCCGAATTTCGACGCGCTCGCGCGCGAGGGGATCCTCTTCACCAATTTTTTCGTCCCGGCGGTGCCGACCGCGCGCTCGGTGTTCACGATGCTCACCGGCATACCGGACTACAACCCGGGCCGCTCGGCGTCGCGCAATCCGCTCGTGGTGAGCCAGCACACGCTCGTCAACGCGCTCGCCGGACACGAACGCTTCTATTTCCTGGGCGGCAGCGCCGCCTGGGGCAACGTGCGCGGCATCCTGCAACGCAATATCGAGAATCTGCAGGTCTACGAGGAAGGGGACTACGACGCGGAGCGGCTCGATACCTGGGGTATCTCCGACCTCGCGCTGTTCGAGAAAGGGCTCGCGGTTCTCAAGGGACGCAAGAAGCCGTTTTTCGCCTTCATCCAGACCTCGGGCAACCATCGCCCCTACACCATTCCGAGCACCAACTTGCAGGGCTTCGAGCTCGCGCAGATGGACGAGCAGAAGCTTAGGGATGCCGGCTTCGAGGGCCTCGCGGCGTACAACGGGCTGCGCTTTTTCGATCACGCGCTCGGCGTGTTCTTCCGGCGAGTGCGCGACGAGCCCTATTTCCGCGACACGGTGTTCGTGATGTACGGCGATCACGGCAATCCCTCGGCGAGCCCCACGCCGTGGCAGCAGCTCGAGCTGACCTCGTTCCATGTCCCGCTCGTGATCTACGCGCCTGGCCTCGTGCGCGAGGCGCGGCGCATCGACACCGCGGCGAGCCTGGTTGATCTGCTGCCCACGAGCCTCACCCTCATGAAGGTGCCCTACCGCAACACGACGCTCGGGCGCGACCTGCTTGCGCCGCGCCCCGCGGGCGAACGTTTCGCGCTCATTCCAAGCGGAATACTCAACGACGAGTTTCTCCTGCGCATCGCGCCCGATGGCAGCCGGCGCCTGTATCGCTACCGCTCGAGCGCTCCCACCGAGGACGTGCACGCATCGCAGCCGGAGGCGGTGGCGCAGCTCGGGCGCTTGCAAGAAGCGTTTTTCCAGACCGCGCTCTATCTGCTGCACCATAACCCGCCGCAGCCGCATCCCCGAGAGTCGGGGCGATGAGCGCCGCCGCGCAGCCCCGCCCGCGCTGGGGCCGCGGCCGCGTCGCGCTGCTCGCCGCCGCGATCGCCGTCTTCGCCGGGCTGTACGCGAAGATCGCCAGCTCGCCTGCGCCTGCCAGGTTCGTCCTGCCCGAGCGCGCCGGGGTCGCACCACCGGAGAACGCCCCTCGCTACGAGGTTCTCCAGGTGACGAGCGGGGCGACACCTTTCGCGCATAGTGTCGCCGTCGTCGAGCTGCCGGACGGGGCACTGCGCGCCTTCTGGTTCGGCGGCAGCCGCGAAGGCGCGACCGACGCGGCGATCTACAGCGCGATCTACGCGCCGCGCAGCGCGTCCTGGGGAGCCGCCGCGCTCGTCGTGACCCCCCGGCAGGTGCAGGCCGACGTGCAGCGCTGGGTGCGTAAGATCGGCAACCCGGCCGTCGTGCGCGGCCGCGACGACCAACTGCACCTCTACTTCGTCTCGGTCGCAGCCGGAGGCTGGGCCGCGAGCGCGATCAACACCATGGCGTCGGCCGACGACGGCGCGAGCTGGACCCGCGCGAGGCGCTTCGTGACTTCGCCCTTCCTAAACTTCAGCACGCTCGTGAAGGGCGCTCCGGTCCTGTACGACGACGGCCATCTCGGAGTGCCCGCCTACCACGAGTTCGCGGCGAAATTCGGCGAGCTGCTGCACGTCACGCCCAGCGGCGAGCTGCTCGGCAAGACGCGCCTTACGGCGGGGGATTACTCGCTTCAGCCCGTGATCGTTCCGCGCAGCGCGCGCGAAGCGGTCGGATTCATGCGCTACTCGGGCGAGCCCCCCGGCCGCGTCCTCGTCCTGCGCACGGCAGACGGCGGTCTGACCTGGAGCGCGGCGGAGAAGACGAGCCTCCCCAACCCGAACTCCGCGGTCGACGCGCTGCGCCTGGAGGACGGCACCGTTCTGCTCGCGTTCAACAACACCGAGGAAGACCGCAACGACCTCTCGCTCGCGCGCTCGCCGGACGAGGGCCGGACGTGGCGCGCGGTGCGGCGAATCGAGCACTCGCCCGACCCACGAGCGGAGTTCTCGTATCCCCGCCTCGTGCGCACGAGCGACGGCGATTTCCATCTGCTCTACACCGTGAACAAGGCGCTCATCCGCCACGCCCGCTTCAACCGCGCTTGGCTCGAGCGCGTGCTGCCGTGACGATCGAGTCCGCGATCGGCCTCTTCGGCTCGTCGCTCCTCGTCGCGGCGGCGGCCGGCCGGGCGCTGCGCCGACGGGATCTCGCGCCGCGCGCGCGCGCCGCCCTCCTCGCGCTCGCCCTGCTCGCCTGCTGGGTGCCCCTGCGCGGGCTGCCGGTCGCGGGCTACGTACGCGGCGTGATCGGCGATCTCAGCCTCCCGACGCTGCTCCTCCTGGGCGCTGCGCTCGCCTCGACCGTAACGGGCAAGGACTGGCTCGATGCGCGAGAGCGCGCGGCGTGGTTCGCCGCGGTGGCGGTCGGCGCCGTCTTTCTCTATCCGATGGCGCTCGGACTGAGCCTGTTCGACCCCTATGCGCTCGGCTACAGCTCGTACGGCTTCGCCACCGTGCTCTTCGCGCTCACGCTCGCGGCCTGGTCGGCGCGCCGCTATTGGCTCGCAACGAGCCTCGTCGCGGGCGTCGCGGCGTACCTCGCCGGGCTGCTCGAATCGACGAATTTGTGGGACTACCTGATCGATCCGCTGATCGCAGCCTATGCGATTTTCTGGTGGCTGCGGCGCGCGCTCTTTGGGGCCCTCGCGGCGCGGCGCGCCGTGGCCTGACTCGCCGAGTCAGATAACGACCGCGTCGGGCCCGCCGCCGGCGGCTTTTTCCGTCGCGCCGATCCGGTAGACCGTCTCGCCGGCGGCGCGCAGGAACTCCTCCGCCCGGCCCGCCTCCGCGGTATCGACAGCGATCACCAGGCCGATGCCGCAGTTAAACACACGGTGCATCTCGTCTTCCGCAACGGCGCCCTCGCGCTGCAGCCAGTCGAAGAGCGCCGGCCGCGGCCAGGATTTCTTCTCGATCACCGCGCGCGTGCCCTCGGGCAGCATCCGCGGCACGTTGCCGGTGATGCCGCCGCCGGTGATGTGCGCGAGCCCCTTCACCTGAACCTGCTCCAGGAGCGCGAGGATAGGCTTGACATAGATGCGCGTCGGCTCGAGCAGCACTTCGCCGAGCGGCCGGCCGTGGAAATCGCGCTTGAGGTCCGGCTTCGAGCGATCGAGGATCTTGCGCACGAGCGAATAGCCGTTCGAGTGCGCGCCGCTCGAGGCGATCCCGAGCAGCGCGTCGCCCGGCCGGATCGAGCGGCCATCGATGATGCGTTCCTTCTCCACCACGCCGACACAGAATCCCGCGAGATCGTACTCGCCCTCGGGATACATGCCGGGCATCTCGGCGGTCTCGCCGCCGATCAGCGCGCAGCCCGCGATCTCGCAGCCGCGCGCGATGCCGCGGATAACCTCGGCCGCGACCCGGTTCTCGAGCTTGCCGCAGGCGAAGTAGTCGAGGAAGAAGAGCGGCTCGGCGCCCTGCACGAGCACGTCGTTCACGCTCATCGCGACGAGGTCGATTCCGATGGTGTCGTGGCGATCGAGCGTGAAAGCGAGCTTCAACTTGGTGCCGACGCCGTCGGTGCCCGAGACGAGCACCGGGTGGCGGTACTTCTGCGGCAGCTCGCACAGCGCGCCGAAGCCGCCGATTCCGGCGAGCACCTCGGGGCGCATCGTGCGCCTGGCGTACGGCTTGATCGTCTCGACGAGCGCGTCGCCGGCGTCGATGTCGACGCCCGCGCCGCGGTAGGAAAGGCTTTCGGACATGGCATGGCCCGGTGCAAACGCCGGGCGTGATAGAGTTTCCCGTTTCGCGCGCAATTCTAACCGGTTCATTCGGCATGGGCACGCCGTTCCTCGCCAATCTGCAAGCCTGGACATGGGTCGCGATCGCGCTCGCCGCCGGCGCGCTCGTTTACGCGCTCTCGCCTATCCTCGCGCCGTTCCTGTTCGCCGCGATCCTCGCCTACATCCTCAACCCGCTGGTCGGGAAGCTCTCGGGCCGCCGGCTGCCGCGCACGCTTGCGGTAGTGCTCGTGCTCGTCCTCGTGCTCGCGCTCGTCGCCGCGCTCGCGCTCGTCGTGCTGCCGCTCTTCTACAAGGAGCTGCGCCTGCTCGCCGAGAAGCTGCCCGCCTTTCTCACCTGGACCAACGAGCAGCTCGCGCCCTGGGTGAAGGAGCGCCTCGGGTTCGACTTCCAGCTCGACGTCGAGACGGTGAAGCAGATCGCCTCGGAGACGATCACCGGCAACCAGGACTTTGCCAAGCAGCTGCTCGGCTCGCTCAAGGTCGGCGGGCTCGCCCTCATCGCGTTCCTGGTCAATGTACTCCTCGTTCCGGTGGTGCTGTTCTACCTGCTACGCGACTGGAACGCGCTCCTCGCGCGCGTCGACCGCCTCATCCCGCGGCGCATGCACGCCAAGACGCGCGAGATCGTGCGCGAAATCGACGCCGTGCTCGCCGAGTTCCTGCGCGGCCAGCTCACCGTGATGCTGGTGATGAGCGCGTACTACGTCCTCGCGCTCTGGCTCGCCGGGCTCGAGTTCGCGCTGCCGATCGGCCTCATCACCGGGATCCTCGTCTTCATCCCGTACGTCGGCGCGCTCACCGGGTTCGCCTTGGGGACCATCGCCGCGCTGATGCAGCTCGAGGGCCTCATGGGCCTCGTGTGGGTGTGGCTCGCGTTCGGCGTCGGCCAGGCGCTCGAGGGCATGGCGGTGACGCCGCTCCTCGTCGGCGAGCGTATCGGCCTGCACCCGGTGGCGGTAATTTTCGCCCTGCTCGCGTTCGGGCAGGTGTTCGGCTTTTTCGGCATCCTGCTCGCGCTTCCGGCGAGCGCGGCGCTGCTCGTCGGCTTGAGGCACTTGCGCCAGGCTTACCTCGAGGGCCCGCTCTTCAACGGGCCGAAATGATCGTGCGCCAGCTGCCGCTCGACTTCTCGAGCGCGCCCGCGCCGACCTTCGACAACTTCATCGCCGGATCGAACGCCGAGCTGCTGGCGCGGCTGCGCGCCGCCGCGGCGGGAGCGCCCGACGAGCCGATCATCTACCTGTGGGGCGAACCGGGCAGCGGTCGCAGCCACCTCCTGCGCGCGACCGTGAATGCAGCCGGCGCCGATGCGGCGTATCTCGCGGCCGACGCTGATTACGCGCCCGCCGATGCGCATCGCCTGGTCGCGGCCGACGACGTCGAGCGCCTGGACGAGACGCGCCAGATCGCGCTCTTCGGATGGATCAACCGGGCGCGCGATGACGGCGGCGCCGTGATCGCCTCCGGCAGCGTGCCGCCCGCCCGGCTCGCGCTGAGGGAAGATCTTAAGACCCGCCTCGGATGGGGACTCGTCTACCGGGTCGAGCTTCTGCGCGACGAGGACAAGGCGCAGCACCTGCGGGCGGAGGCCGAGCGCCGGGGTCTGAAGCTCCCCGATGAGGTCGTCGCCTACCTTCTCAGCCGGCT
>JBFGLA010000120.1:0-7989 GCA_041576355.1 Burkholderiales bacterium | reverse complement strand
AGCTTGCCTTCGAAGGACGCGGGCATCGAATTCGGTGTTGCGATTGCAGCGGGCGCGGATCTCGCACCGCTCGGTTGCATTCTATGGGACGCGCCGGCCGACCGCAACGCGCATCGCGCGGAACCTTTGCGCTTCGCCGCGGTCCCTGATATACACAAAACGGGCTCAACCCGGCACGACGGCGCGGCGAGGCTGCGCACCGACCCGAACAACTTCAGCCGATGCTCGTAACCCGAATAAGCGTGATCTTGTCTTGCGCCGGCATGGCTCTGGCTGCCGCGGCGTCTGCGCGCGCCGACACCGTGCTGCTGCATAACGGCGATCGCCTGTCCGGAAAGATCGCGCACATGTCGAAGGAAAGCTTGACGCTCGATACAGCGCATTCGGGCAAGCTGCGGATTTCGTGGGGCGCCGTCGCCACGCTGTCGGCAGACACCGCCGTCGTCGTGCTGCGGGAGGGTACGCCCTGGCCCGAACGCCTGCTGCTCGAGGAGGCGGACGCCGGCCATGTCAGGGTCCGCTACCCGGATGCAGCCGACTCGTTTCTCGTCCCGCTCGAGAGCCTGCAGTACCTCAACCCCAAGCCGGAGGAATCGGGCCAGGGTTTGACCTACAAGGGCCGCCTCAACGTCTCGGCCGCGCGCTCGCGCGGCAACAGCTCGAGCGATCGGGCCTATGCCGAGACCGAGTTCAGGGCGCGGGCGAAGGAGTACCGCTACGTGCTCGATGCGAAAACGCAACGCGACGAGGAGGCGGGTCGTAGGGTCGCCTCGCGAACGCTCGCCTCTGCAACCTACGACCGGTTTCTGGGCGAGCGCCAGTTCTGGTATCTGCGCAGCTCTCTCGAGCACGACCGGTTCAAGGATATCGATCTGCGCGCCTCGGCCGGGGTCGGCTACGGCGTGCGGTTGATCGAAGACGAGCGCACCGAACTGTCGCTGCGCGCGGGTCTGGACAAGGTGTGGCTGAACCGGATCAGCGACGGCGACGAGAATTATCCCGCGCTCGGCTGGGGCGTCACGTTCTCGCACTGGCTCGAGGGCCGGCGCCTGCAGCTCTTTCACGACCAGCAGGGCTTCTGGAACCTCGACCGCAGAGACGATATGACGCTGCGCAGCCGCACCGGCATGCGCATCCCCGTGGCCGAAGGCCTCACCGCCAGCGCCCAACTCAACGTCGACTGGGAGCGCGAGCCCGCGCCGGGGCGCAACTCGACCGACACGACCTGGCTGCTCGGTCTGAGCTACGACTGGTGAGGCGTGCTGTCTAGCGCAGCGCGAATGCCGCGGCGGCGGCGAGGTGTACGACGACGAGGGCGACAAATCCGCCGACAATGAGGCGCTCGCGCAGGCTCGTTCGCCCCGATTCGTAGCGGAAGCGCTCGGAGACGATCTGCGCGAGCGACACGCCGAGCTCGATCAGCTCCGACTCCACGGCGTCGATCATCGGTGTCGGCCCGCAGACGAAGTAGAGCCATTGGCCGCGCTCCTGCGCGGGCAGAGCGGCGCGCAGCGGCTCGCCCTTGATCTCCCCGACCGCGCCGGTCCAGCCGGGCGGTGGTTCCGAGAGAACGTGGATCACGGTGAGGTCGATGCGCGCGCGCAGCGCTTCGAGCTCGTCGGAGCCGACGATCTGCGCGAAAACGCGGTTGCCGTAGACGAGGACGACGGGACGGGGATCGGGACGGTCGGCGAGCGCGCGCAGAATCGAGAGCACCGGCGCGATCCCGATGCCGCCGGCGATCAGGACGATGCCCCTGCCCTCCCTGCGCTCGAGCGTGAAATTGCCGTGCGGGCCGTCGAGAAAGACTTTCGTGCCCGGCGCGAGCTTGGCGATCTCGCGCGTGAAGTCGCCGGCCTCCTTGATCAGGAACTCGATTCTCGGCCGCGCCCCGGGGCTCGAGCTGATCGAGAACGGATGATCGGCGACGCGCAAAAGCGCGCGCCCGACCTTGAGCCAGACGAACTGGCCGGCGCGAAACCGCAGCGCCCCGCCGCGCAGGGGCTCGATCGCGAGCGTCCAGGTCCGCTCCGCCGCGCGCCGCACCCCGGCAACGACATAAGGCTTTCTCGCCTGGAGCGCAGGCGCGACGAAATAGACGAACGCGAGCGTGCCCAAAGCGATCGCGGAGCCCGCGATCCAGAACGCCGCCAGCGCAGGATCCTGCGCGTAACGCCCGATGTCGAGCGTATGGTGCAGCGACAGGCCGGCGATGAGCGCCGCGCCGATACCATGGGCAATGCGCCAGCCCTCGTAGCGGTACGGCAGCTGGTCGCGAAACACGGCAAGGACGACGAGCGCCGCGAGCAGCGTCCAGGCCGCGAGCCCCGAGATCATCGCCTCCACGCTGAGTCGCGTCGCGTATCTGCCGGCGCTCTGCCAGCGCGGCACGTCGCCGGTCGGAAGGTAGTACAAGACCGGGTGGATGAACACGAACGCGAGCGCGATCCGTCCCAGCACCTGATGAAAGCGCATCGTGAGGTCGATGCCGATCGGTGCCGAGACGGCGCGAAAGCGGCCCGAGAGCACGAACTCGACCAGCAGGATCGCGAAGCACGTCATGGCAAGGGCCGACGACAGCTCGGACAGAAACGGCCGCGGCATCACGCCTTGCCTGGCGGCGAGCACAATCGGCGCGAGAGTGATCGCGAGATAGGCGGCGATCAGGAACGCGAGCCAGGCGAGCGCGCGCAAATTCACATGCGGCGTGGTCGCGTCGGCTTTCTTCATTCGTGGAACGTGGAGCGGGTGATGGGGATCGAACCCACATTCTCAGCTTGGGAAGCTGATGTTCTGCCATTGAACTACACCCGCGCAGCTGCGGATTTTAAGACAGATCGCGCCGGCCTTAAGCCCCCTTTAAGGCCCGCCCCCGATGATGCGCGCATCCATCGATCAAGGAGGCTCGTTCATGAAACCCAGCAAGCTCGCTCTCTCGCTCGCCGCGGCGGGGCTCGTATCGCTCGGCGCGGTCGCAGCGCTCGAAGGTCCGAAGCTTCTCGCCTGGACCCATTCGACCGCTCACGCCCAGGCAACCACGCCGCCGAGCACCGCAATCCAGACGCTGCCCGACTTCTCCTCGATCGTCGAGGCGAACAAGGGCGCGGTGGTCAATATCACGGTCACCGGCAACGAGAAGACCGTTGCCCGCTCGCCGTTTCCCGAGTTCGGCAACGACCCGTTCTTCGAATTTTTCCGGCGCTTCCAGATTCCCGCGCCGCAAACTCCGCGCCGCGGCCAGGGATCGGGCTTCGTCGTGAGTCCCGAGGGCGTGATTCTCACCAACGCTCACGTCGTCGACGGCGCGAGCGAGGTGACGGTCAAGCTTTCCGACCGGCGCGAGTTCAAGGCCAAGGTCGCGGGCGTCGATAAGCAAACCGACGTCGCTGTCCTGCGCATCGACGCCAAAGGGCTGCCGACGGTGAAGCTCGCCGATTCGTCCGGCGTGCGCGTGGGCGAATGGGTGCTCGCGATCGGATCGCCGTACGGGTTCGAGAACACGGTAACGGCGGGCATCGTCAGCGCGACCTCGCGCGCTCTTCCGGATGGCACCTACGTGCCTTTCATCCAGACCGATGCCGCGGTCAACCCCGGCAACTCGGGCGGTCCGCTCTTCAATATGAAGGGCGAGGTGATCGGCATCAACTCGCAGATCTTTTCCCAGACCGGCGGCTACCAGGGCCTGTCGTTCGCAATCCCGATCGAAGTCGCCGCCAAGGTCAAGGACCAGCTCATCGCTCACGGCCGGGTCGAGCGCGGCCGGATCGGCGTCACTATCCAGGAAGTCACTCAGCCGCTGGCCGAGTCGTTCGGACTCGAGCGTCCGGCGGGCGCGCTGGTGTCCTCGGTGGAACCCGGCGGGCCCGCAGCAAAGGCCGGAATACAGGCTGGCGACGTCATCCTCGCCCTGAACGGGCGCAAGGTCGAGCGCTCATCCGAGCTGCCGCCGCTCGTTGCCGACGTCAAGCCCGGCGCGAAGGCGCGCTTCGAAGTGTGGCGCAAGGGCGAGCGCAAGGAGATCGCGGTCACCGTAGGCGAGCTGAAAGCCGACGCCGTGGCTGCGGCCGCAGACACGGATGCGGGAGGCGGTAAACTCGGAGTCGCGGTGCGCCCGCTCACCGACGAGGAGAAGCGCGAGGCCGAGCTGGCGGACGGCCTCGTGGTCGAAGGCGTGGGAGGCCCGGCCGCGAAGGCCGGCATCCGCCGGGGCGACGTGATTCTTTCGGTCAATGGCACGCAGGTGAAGAACGTCGAGCAGCTGCGCACGGTGATCTCCGGCGCCGGCAAGACGGTGGCGCTGCTCGTACAGCGTAACGACGCGAGGATATTCATCCCCGTGGAGATCGGCTGAGATCGCGATCTCGGCGGCCGCAGGGCGTGCACAGCGAATTTCGCAGGAACAGGACACGGCGATGCGGCTGCTGCTAGTCGAGGACGACCGGATGATCGGCGACAGCGTGCGCCGTGGCTTGCGCCAGGACGGCTTCGCCGTCGACTGGGTGCAGGACGGACAGGCCGCCGAGCTGGCGCTCGACGCGGAGCCGTACGACTGCGTGCTGCTCGATCTCGGACTGCCGAAGAAGGACGGGATGGAAGTGCTGCGTGGACTGCGCGCCAAGCGTGCCACGGTCCCCGTCGTCGTCATCACCGCCCGCGACGCGGTGCCCGACCGCGTCGCGGGCCTGGACAGCGGCGCGGACGACTACGTCGTCAAGCCCTTCGATCTGGACGAGCTGGCGGCGCGCGTACGCGCCGTCGTGCGCCGGCGCGATGGCCGTGCGGAGCCCGAAATTCGGCACCGCGGCCTCGTCCTCAACCCGCAGGCGCGCGAGGCGACGCTCGACGGCCAGCCGCTCGCGCTGTCGGCGCGGGAATTCGCCGTGCTCGAGGCGCTCGTCGCGCGCCCCGGCGCGATCCTGTCGCGCGCCCAGCTCGAAGAGCGCGTGTACGGCTGGGGCGAGGAAATCGAGTCGAACGCGATCGAAGTCTTCATTCATTCGCTGCGCAGGAAACTCGGCGCCGATTTCATCCGCACGGTGCGCGGCGTGGGCTACATGGTCGCAAGGTGAGATCGATTCGGCGCCGGCTGCTCGCCTGGCTGCTCGGCGGCGTGGCGGCGGCGGTGGCCGCCGGCGCGGTCTCGACCTACCGCGTCGCGCGCGACGAGGCGAACACGCTGTTCGACTACCAGCTGCAGCAAACGGCGCTTTCGCTCAGCGACCATGCGCTGGGAAGCGGCCTGATCGCTCCGCTCGGCGAACCGGATGCGTCGCTCGAGGTACTGGTGCAGATCTGGAACCGCGACGGCGTCCGGCTCTATCTTTCCCATCCGCGTTCCGGCATGCCCGACCGCGCCCAGATGGGTTTTGTGGACGTCGCGACGCGCGAGGGCCAGTGGCGGGTCTTCTCGGCGCAGCTCGGCGGCCATGTCGTGCAGGTCGCGCAGCCGCAGGCGGTGCGCGATCGTCTCGCCGCGTCGGTGGCATTTCGCACCGTATGGCCGCTCATTGCCATGCTGCCCGTGCTCGGCCTTCTGATCTGGATCACGGTGGGCCGAGGCCTCGCGCCGCTCGAGCGCCTCGCGCGCGAGGTTAGAGGCCGCTCGCCGATCGCGCTCGCGCCGCTCGCGGAAGGCAGTCTGCCGCAGGAAATCCAGCCGCTCGCGCATTCGCTGAACGACCTGCTGGCGCGGCTCGGACAGGCGCTGGACGCGCAGCGCACCTTCGTCGCCGATGCCGCCCACGAGCTGCGCACCCCGCTCACCGCGCTGCGGCTGCAAGCAAGACTCGCCGAGCGCGCCCGGGACGAAGCCGAGCGCGGCGAGGCGATCGCCAAGCTCAAGGAGGGAATCGAGCGCGCCGGCCACCTGGTGCAGCAGCTCCTCGCGCTGGCGCGAGCGGAAGGAGCTGCGGCAACATCCGCGGCGGATGCCGTCGCCCTCGACGAGCTCGCGCGGGAGATCGTCGGCGAGCACGCCGCGATCGCGCAGGCGAAGGGAATCGACCTGGGCATGGGCCGCGCCGTGCCAGTACGCGCAATCGGCGAGCGGGCCGGGCTGCGCACACTCCTCGCCAATCTCGTCGACAACGCGGTGAAGTACACGCCCCCCGGGGGCCGGGTCGACGTCTCGGTGGACGAGGAACACGGCGCCGCGGTGCTCGAAGTGAGCGATAACGGGCCGGGCATCCCGCTCGCCGATCGCGAGCGCGTATTCGACCGG
Organism: Burkholderiales bacterium; assembly: GCA_041576355.1. GTDB lineage: Bacteria > Pseudomonadota > Gammaproteobacteria > Burkholderiales > SG8-39 > JAOUFA01. Next base: position 1,769 of record JBFGLA010000120.1, on the reverse strand, counting down.
TTCTATCGCCGCGACGGCGGCGCCACCGAAGGCAGCGGACTGGGTCTCTCGATCGTTCGCAGCATCGTCGAGCGGCACGGCGGCTCGATCCGGCTCGACGAGGCCGGGCCGAGCGGAGGGCTCAAGGTGAGCGTTCGGCTGCCGGCGCGATCGGCATCGTCCTAGGCGGGCGATCCGCCGCCCGTGGAGTGCTGCGGTATCATTGATCCTATGATCCAGGTCACCGTCAACGGCGCCGCGCACCGCTTCGATCATGCCCTGCATGTCGCGGAACTGGTCGCGACGCTGAATCTTGCCGGCAAGAAGATCGCGGTCGAGAAGAACGGCGAGATCGTGCCGAAAAGCGCGCACGCGCGCACGCCGGTCGCCGACGGCGATCGGCTCGAGATCGTGGTCGCCGTCGGCGGAGGCTGAGCATGCCTGGCGAGGACAAGCTCGTCGTCGCGGGCAAGGCGTACGCATCGCGCCTGCTCGTCGGCACGGGCAAGTACAAGGATTTCGCGCAGACCCGGGCCGCGATCGAGGCTTCGGGCGCCCAGATCGTGACGGTCGCGATCCGGCGCACCAACATCGGCCAGAACCCGAACGAGCCGAGCCTGCTCGACGCGCTGCCGCCGTCGAAGTTCACGTACCTGCCGAACACCGCCGGGTGCTACAGCGCACAGGACGCGGTGAGGACGCTGCGCCTTGCGCGCGAGCTTCTCGACGGGCACGACCTCGTCAAGCTCGAAGTGCTCGGCGATGCGCGCACGCTGTTTCCGAACATGCCCGAAACGCTCGAGGCGGCGCGGCAGCTCGTCCGGGAAGATTTCAAGGTGATGGTGTACTGCTCCGACGATCCGATCCAGGCGAAGATGCTCGAGGACATCGGCTGCGTCGCGGTGATGCCGCTCGCCTCGCTCATCGGCTCGGGCATGGGGATCCTCAACCCTTGGAACCTGCAGCTCGTGATCGAGAGCGTCAAGGTTCCGGTGCTGGTCGATGCCGGCGTCGGCACGGCGTCGGATGCCGCGGTCGCGATGGAGCTGGGGTGCGACGGCGTGCTGATGAACACCGCGATCGCCGCGGCCAAGGATCCCATCCTCATGGCGCAGGCGATGAAGAAGGCCGTCGAAGCCGGGCGCGAGGCGTTCCTCGCCGGCCGCATGGCGAAGAAACTCTACGCCGCCGCCCCTTCCTCGCCCTCCGAGGGGACGATCAAGCCTTCGCAGCCCAAAGCCGCCTGAGCGCGAGCGAACATCGGCGTTCGGTGCGCAGCTACGTGCTGCGGCAGGGTCGCATCACCGCGGCACAGCAGCGCGCCTTCGAGACGCTCTTCCCCAGGTACGGGATCGAGTACGCCCCAGCGCCGCTCGACGCCCACGCTCTCTTCGGCCGCCGCGCGCCGCTCGTGCTGGAGATCGGCTCGGGCATGGGCGAGACGACCGTTGCGATTGCCAAGGCGCAGCCGGAGCGAGACTTCATCGCGATCGAGGTGCACAGTCCGGGTGTCGGTGCTCTACTGAACCGGATTGCCGCGGAGAATCTCTCCAACCTTCGCGTCATCCAGCACGACGCGCTCGAAGTGCTCGAGCACAGGGTGCCGGAAGGCACCCTCGCGGCGATCTACCTCTTTTTCCCCGATCCCTGGCCGAAGAAGCGCCACCACAAGCGCCGCCTGGTGCAGCCCGGATTCGCCGCCCTGGCGGCGCGCAAGCTCTCCCCCGGCGGCATCCTCCATGCCGCGACCGACTGGCAGGACTATGCCGAGCAGATGCTCGCGGTGCTCT
>JBFGLA010000119.1:0-7999 GCA_041576355.1 Burkholderiales bacterium | reverse complement strand
GTGAGCGAGCGCAGCGCGTCGCTCTCCGACCCGGCGCTCGCCAGATAGTACTCGGCCACCGCGGCCGCGACGGCTGCTGCGCCGAGCGTGGCGCCGAAGCGCTCGGTCCAGTTCTTCTCCACCCCGAGCGCATGCGCGTAGGGCAGGAACCGGGAAAATTCCTCCCGCGTCTGAGGCGGCGCCTTCATGCGGGCGAGCTCATCCGCCTCGGCGACGCCGAGATACTGCCGCAGGCCCTCGATTTCATCCTTGAGCGCTCGCCCTTTCTCGCTGTAGGCAGGCAGCCAGCGGGCGAAGAGAGCGAGCGTCACGACGAGCACCGCACCGACAAGAGCGATGAGCGGCAGCGCGGTGTCATCGATGATCATCGCGAGAAGCGCGAGCGCCGCGATGAGGAACCCGGCCGCGAGCGAGCCGCGGTTCCGGGCGAACAGCGCCTCGCCGAAGTGCTTCACGATCGCATCGCGCAATCCCGAGCGCGCGAACTGCACGTTCGTGTCGTGCTCGCGCGCGATCGAGACCTCGTTCCGCCCGGAGAAAAGCGACTCCGCGAGCGCCTGCTCGCCGGGGAGCCACGCGACGTCCTTGCCGGTGCGATTGACTTCGTAGCGTTCACCGCGCTGGCGGATCTTGAGGAAGCCGCGCTCGCCCAGCCCGAGCAGCGCCGCGGTGAAGCAGCGGTCGTCGAATTTCATCCCGTCCACGTAGCGCACGCCCGCAGGGCCGAGCCCGGCTGGCGCCTGGTAGCGCGGGAAGCGCGGCCCGGCGCGCGGATCGCGTCCCACCTCGCGCCAGCGCCAAGCGAGGAATCCGATCAAGAGGAGCGCGCCGCCGGCGCCGGCCGCGAGGCCGGCATTGTCGCGCAGCCACCAGCGGACTTTCTGCGCGGGGCTCGGCGGGGTCACGATGCCTTTGGGAAAGCCGACCACGATCGTCATGCCCTCGTTCGCCGTGAGCCGGCGAGTCGCGCGGAATACCGCCCCGCCCTCCTCGGCGATCGCCTCGTAGGCACGGCCGCGGGCTCCCTGCGGCCCGGTGTGGGCCTCGAGCCTCAGCCGCGCCGCAGGCGTCTTTTGCGGCAAGCGCACCTCGGCGCTGAGGCGATCGAAGGCGAAGACCCAACCCGTCCCGTTCACGTTCCAGTAGAGCTCGTCGTGATCCTGGAAAAAGCCGAGCTGGCGCGCGGTCCGGTAGCGGATCTCGTAGTCGTGCCGGCCGCGCTCGAGCGTCACGTTCGCATCGCCGATGCGGATGCGAGCGCCGTTCGCCATGCGCTCGAGCGCCCACTTCGCCTGGGCGCCGTTGTGCCACACGCCGAGCACCTCGAACGGAACCCGCACGCGCTGCCCGGCGGCGAGCGCGTAGTCGGTGGGAAAGTCGCGAAAGATGCCGCGGCGGATCCGCTCGCCCTCGGCCTGGACGGCGATCGTCTCGGTCACGTACAAGCCGCCGTCCGCCTCGATCTGGATCGTGCTGTGGAAATCGAGCACGCGCTCCTCCGCCGCCGCTCCGAGCGGCAGTGCGAGAAGCGCGAGGGCGGCGAAGAAGGATCTCACAGAGCCACCTGCACCGGATCGCGGTCGTCGGTCTCGAAAAAAGGCAGCGGCCGGAAGAGAAAGAGCCGCGCCACCAGGATGTCCGGAAAAGACTCGAGCGCGGTGACGTACGCTTTCACCGCGCCGTTGTAGAAGCGCCGCGCATACTGCAGCGCGTCCTCGACCTCGACGAGCTTGGCCGAAAGGTCGCGAAAGTTGGCGTCCGCCTTCAACTGCGGATAGTTCTCCTGCAGCAGAACGAGCCGATGCAGCTCCGCACCGAGCGCGTGCTCGAGCCCGAAGCGCTCCGCGGGCGAGCGCGCGCGCAACGCGTTTGCGCGCCTGTCGGTCACCGTCGTGAGAAGCGCTTTCTCGTAAGCCGCGTAGACGCGCACCGCTTCCACGAGCTGCGGCACGAGGTCCGCGCGGCGCTTCAACTGCACGTCGATGTCGGCGTAGCCCTGGCGCGCGAGGTTCCGCGCCGCGATGAGGCGGTTGTAGAGCCACGCGCCGGGGACGAGAATCGCCGCCGCGGCGAGGGCAAGCCAGGCGAACGCGCTCATTTTGCGCGCTGCGCCGGCTGGCGGATGACGACGCGCGAGGCGTAGCCCGAGCGCAGCCCCTTGCCCGCTCTCGGGCCGATGTCGGACTGGACGATCTTGCGGCCGTTCACGTACGCGTCGGCGAGCGTGCGCCCATAGCGATCCTGGCCGTGGCGCACGAGCCGCACCTCGCCTTCGGCGAGGCGCCTCTGGAGGTTGCGTTTCGCCTCGCGTCCCCCCGGCTCGTCCCATTCGGCCGCGTAGACGTCATACAGGCGCACCCGCTCCGGGCCGCATTGCATCGAGTCGCCGTCGAGCGCCCTGCAGCGCTGCGCCTGCGCGCCCGAGGCGGTGGCGAGCACGCCCGCGACAAGTGCGACAGCGGCCGGAAACGCGCGCAGACGCATCGTGATCGCTCCCTTGGATGAATGCGAGACGCAGTGTTCGCCAGCATCCGCGGGGTGTCAACGGGTGCGCGAGATCGCGCGTCGAGAAGTGTGCAATCGATCACGGCCGCGCGCTACGCGCCGCGCTCGAGCGATTCGATTATCGGGCAGCCACGCTTCCCGCTGCGCTTGCCGCACGCGGCGACGAGACCCGAGAGCGCGCGCCGCATCGCTTCGAGATCGGCGATCTTGCGCTCGATCGCTTCGAGCTTCTCCGTCGCGAGATCGCGCGTCTCGGCGCAGTGCCGGCTGTCGCCGAACTCGAGCAGGTGCGAGACTTCATCGAGCGTGAAACCGAGCTGCTGCGCGCGCCGGATGAAGCGCAGTCGCTGCAGGATTTCCGGCGCATAGCGGCGTCTTGCGCCGTGCGGCCTCGGCGGCACGGGCAGCATCCCGATCCGCTGGTAGTAGCGCACGGTCTCGACGTTCACCTCGGCGCCGCGGGCGAGATCGCCGATCGATAAGGATTCGTTCATGGGCTTGTTTCCGTACTTGAGTACGGGTCTAAGGTTAGCGCAAGTCGCCTTCCTTTCGGAGATGTCATGGTTGGTCTCAGGGTCTCGATCATCGGTAGCGGCGGCGCCGCATTCGCCGCGGCGCTCCAGGCCGCGCGCGACGGCGCGCGCGTAACGATGATCGAGCGCGGCGCGACCGGCGGCACGTGCGTGAACGTCGGCTGCGTACCTTCGAAGATCCTGATCCGCGCGGCGCAGATCCGGCACACCCGGCGCGCGAGTTCTTTCGACGGCGCCATCGGCCGAGCGCAAGCCCCGGTGGATCGTAGGGCGCTACTGCACCAGCTGCGGGCGCGCGTCGCGGGCTTGCGGCGCGACAAGTACGAGGGCCTCATCGAGCAGAACTCAAACATCGATCTCATCCGCGGTACGGCGCGATTCGCGGGCGCTTCGCGGCTCGCCGTCGCGCTCGAAGGCGGCGGCGAGCGCGAGGTCGCGTTCGATCGCGCGCTGATCGCGACCGGCGCCTCGCCCGCTCTACCCCAGGTGCCGGGGCTCGCGGGAACGCCCTACTGGACCTCGACCGAGGCGCTGTTCGCGGAAGAGCCCCCCGAACATCTCGTCGTCTACGGCGGCTCGGTGGTGGCGCTCGAAATCGCGCAGGCGTACTTGCGCCTGGGCTCGCGCGTCACGTTGCTCGCGCGCTCGACTCTCCTTTCGCGCGAGGATCCGCTCATCGGCGAGACGATCGCGAACGTCCTCGCCAGCGAGGGCATGGACATCCGGCTACGCACCCCGCTCGAGCGGGTAGAGCACCAGGGCGGGCGCTACACGCTACGCGCGGGCGGCGAAGCAATCGCGGCGGATCGGCTGCTCGTCGCCACGGGACGGATACCGAACACGGCGGCGCTCGCGCTCGATGCGGCGGGCGTGCGCACCGACGCCAACGGCGCGATCGAAGTCGATTCGTTCATGCGCACGAGCGCCCGCAACATCTACGCCGCGGGCGACTGCACGACCCAGCCGCAGCATGTCTATGTCGCGGCGGCGGCCGGCACCCGGTCGGCGCTCAACATGGCGGGCGGCGAGGCGCAGCTCGATCTCTCGGCAATGCCGGCGGTCACCTTCACCGACCCGCAGATCGCGACCGTCGGACTCTCGGAAGCGCAGGCGAAGGACGCCGGACTTACGCTCGAGACTCGAGTGCTCGGCCTGGAAAACGTGCCGCGCGCGCTCGTCAATTTCGAGACGCGCGGCTTCATCAAGCTCGTCGCCGAGGCCGGCAGCGGAAGGCTCCTCGGTGTGCAGGCGGTCGCGGGCGAAGCGGGCGAGCTGATCCAGTCGGCGGCGATTGCGCTGCGCGCCGGGATGACGGTGCACGCGCTCGGCGAGCAGCTCTTTCCGTATCTGACGATGGTCGAAGGGCTCAAGCTCGCCGCGCAAACCTTCACCCGCGACGTGAAAACGCTGTCCTGCTGCGCGGGCTGAAGGGGCAACGCGATGAACGAACTCTTCAAGCAGCTGGGCAGCACGCTCGGGGCCGCGTTCGCGGGCGCCTGCTGTCTCGGGGCGGGCTGGGCGCTCGCCGCCCTCGGCGCGATCGGCGCGGGATTTGTCGCCAACGACGCGGTCCTCATTCCACTCTACGTCGCGCTCCTCGCGCTGAGTGTGTGGCTCCTTTATCGATCCGCGCGCGTGCACGGCAACTTCGCGCCCGTTATCCTGGCCGCCGCCGGTGCGCTGGCCGCGCTCGCCGGGCTGTGGATACTGTCCGCCATGGTCATCGCAGGACTCGCGGCGATCGTCGCGGCGAGCGTTTGGGATTTCTTCGCCGCTCGCGCGCGGCCGACCGGGAGGAGATGATGCTGAACCGAGCGCAAATTTCGCCAAGCCCCGACCTGGATGAGGTGGCCGACGCCATCGACGCCGCCTTTCCCAAGCTCACAGCGGACGAGCAACGCCTCTCGCTCGCTCTCTACCGGCTCCTCGCGAAGGGCCGGCCGGTCGCGATCGAGGCGCTCGCGCGCGGCTGCGGCACCGCGGCGGAACGCATCCAGGAAACGCTGGGGCGCTGGCCCGGCGTGTACCGCAACCATGACGGTGCGGTGATCGGCTATTGGGGGCTCTCGGTGGTGAAGATGAACCATCGCTTCCGCGTCGGTGAAACCGATCTTTACACCTGGTGCGCCTGGGACAACCTCTTCATCCCCCCGCTCATCGGCGCGGCGGCGGAAGTCGAATCCGCGTGCCCGGTGAGCGGCGAGCGAATCGCTTTGACCGTCACTCCGCACGGGATCGAATCCGTGCGTCCCGCATCCGTCGCGCTGTCGTTCATTGCACCCGAGCGCGCGAGAATCGAGGAGAACGTGGTCGCGAATTTCTGCCACTACGTGCACTTCTTCGCCGCCGCCGAGCAGGGCGAGCGCTGGGTGGCGGAGCACCCGGGCACTTTCGTCCTGTCGCTCGCCGATGCCTGGGAGCTCGGCCGGCGCCGGAACGCCGCGCGGTACGCAGCGGTCGGCCTGCGCGGCTGACCGGGGTGGCGTTCTTCGTGAGTATGGCCAGGCTCGATGCGCAATGCATCGTCCGAGAGCAGAAGCTCTGATTGCCCGGGCAGCGCCGTTTCCGTTCAGGCCGAATCCCGGCTAGAACGATCCGAGCAGCGACTTCGCGCTCGCGCCCTTGCTTGTCAGTTCGCTCGACCAGGCGATCTGACCGTCCGCCTCGACCATCTCGGCCTTGACGACACCGCCCGGCACGCCACCGGCACGCCACATGCGAACCTTCCCGCCGACGCCCAGCGCAGCGAATTCCAACTGGTCGGCCTTGAAAGTTCCTGCCGGAACCTTCACCGAGACGCCGCGCTTCACGATCGCGCCCTCCAGCGATTCCTTGGTCAAGCGCATCGGGGGCGTGTACCAGCCCTCCGTGACCGGTACTTCGCTCGGCGCCTCCTTGCCCGTCTTCTGGCGCATGCGCCGCAGCGATTCCCGACCCTTCGAAAACATCACCTCCATCGTGATGCTGCCGTCCTCATCCTTATCCAGTACCTGCAGTTGCCACCACTCCTGGCCGCTGCCCAACACGGTCAGAAAAGCCTTGCGCATCACCATCGGGTCGCGCTCGCCCTGAGTACTCACCCGCCATTCCGTCCATTGTCCGGGATTCATCGGCACGAGATCGAGGTTGTAGCCATGGGCCGCAAACAGCGCCTGGAACATCATGGGGTAGAGCTGCGCCATCATTGCCCCCATGAGGTTGCCGCCGAGATTCACGCTGATGCCCGCGCTGATGCTCACCGGCGGACCCAGACGCGCGGTAAAAGTCTTGTTCATGTCCAGCGGCATGGTCACGCTCAGCGTCGCCGGCGCGCGGCCCTCGGCCGCGACCGTGAGCAGATGCGCCCCGGCCACGCCCAATTTGATCTGCGCCGCTCCCGCGGCGTCGGTCGATGTCTTCTGCCCTTCCGAGGTCTCTACGATCGCCCCCTTGATAGCCTGATCCTTGTCATCCACTACCTTCACCGTGACGCTGAACAGCCTTACTTGACTCACGGTGCTGCATCCCGACAAAACCAGCAAGGCCGCGCCCAACGCGACCAGTCCCGCCCGCCAAAGCCCCGCAGCGCTACGCATACCGCCTCCCGAGTTGTCGTTAGAAAACGGCGGGCAGTCTAGCCACGAAGATGGGCAATTGCCATCCATCGAACGGCCATATGCGGTAGCCTGTATACGCGGCGTCAGGCCGTCGAGAACGATTCCCTTTACGCCGAGCCCCGATTGATCCGAGAACGGTAATCAATTACGGCCGAGACTCCTGATCTCCGCCTCCGAGTACAGAAGATCGATTCCGCTCATTTCTTAAGTCGCAACGCCGCTTCGAACGACCAAAATCGGGCCCGGCGCAAAGAGCGGTGCCCCGCGAGAAACGCCCAGCAATCGGGGACAGACCTTCCGGCAATCGCCGCTCCACCAAGCACTTAGCACCGCAAAATCGGGGGCTGACCCCGATTGCCTGGCGTCATGGACGGCGGAACGCTTCCCGAGTAGCATCCGGCGCCGTGATCGATCCCCAGCCCAGCCAAGCAGCGATGCGCCGAGGCCATTGGTTCGTGCGCGCGGTCGCGCTGCTGCTCGTCGCGGTCGGCCTTCAGGCGGGCTCATTTGGCGAACTCACCGACGCCCAGAAGTGGTACTTCGGCGTCCCGGATCACGGTTCGGCGGTGCTCAACGAGCACCGCAGGGCGCTCGCCACGAGGGCGGAGGCGGACACCGAGCTCGACGGCGAGCCGGCGCTTGGCGCTGAAGATCCGCCGGCAGGTGAACCGCGTCGCGGCTGGCCCGTGCCCGGCCTCGCCAAGCTCACGCGTCACGCTCCGCTCGCGGCGCGTGACGTTTCCCACCCGCGCCAGCTTCTCCCCCACCCCACCGGCCCGCCTCGGGCTTGACTCCAACCCGGCCGCGTCGCGGCGGCCGGTTGCGCCGTAACAAACTAGTTCGGTCTACCGCGATGCCGCGCGCCCATGCGCGGCATCGCATGTGGAGTCAACGATGGAATTGCCGCAATACGAGGCGGGCGCAGCGTCACGCGCCCGCCGCCATGCCGTGCTGCATCAGCTCATCTACGGCATCGACCAGCTGAGCAAGACGGTCGGCCACGCCTTTGCCTGGTGCATCGCGATCCTGACCCTGGGCACCTGCTTCGAGGTGCTGGTGCGCTATGCATTCAACGACCCCACGAGCTGGGCCTTCGACATGAGCTATCTCATGTACGCGGGCGTGTTCTACATGGCCGGCGCCTATACGCTGTCGCGCGCCGCGCACGTGCGCGCCGACATGCTCTACCGGCTGTGGCGGCCGCGCGCGCAGGCCGCGGTCGAATTCACGCTGTACCTGTTCTTCTTCTTTCCCGGGATCCTCGCGCTGGTGATCTCGGGCTGGGGCTACGGCACCGAGTCGACGCGCATCCTCGAAGTGAGCGTCAACAGTCCCGCGGGCGTGCCGATCTGGCCGCTGAAGATG